>NZ_CAWNTB010000076.1:0-42209 GCF_963877065.1 Vibrio sp. V01_P9A10T6 | reverse complement strand
CCTCTGGCTCATCCCAATAAAATCAACATAACATAATGAATACTAATGATATTTAAACATATTCTTTGCGTTTGAGGCGAACTTGATTTCTCATTAGAAATAATCAAAGTGTGACTGTTAGCCAGTTACAGAATTGGGTGTTTATAAAAGAAATAAAGTAACTACTCAGCAATAGAATAGTGTGTTTTTATCACCTAAATTCTCGTAAAAAACAGTGATGAATATTTTCTTTGGCCCAATAAAAAACGCCCCAGTCAAATACTGACTGGGGCGGCTGAATCAGCCTAATCCAATAACGTGAAACAAAAGGTCTGAAAGATAGAACATCTTACCTCTGTACCCTACGAGAGTTAATGTATAACAAATGGTCAGAAATGAAAACTATTTTTGTAGTTTTTTTTCATGAAAATTTTATTAAACAACACAAAGTTTAAAATCAAGAACACTTGTTTCTAGGCCATAAAAAAGCCGACATTTGTGCGTCGGCTCATATAAATTAGCTAATTTTGCTCAAAAAACAACTAATGCGCCTGATCCCAGTTGTCTCCATGACCAGTATCCGCGACCAATGGCACCGCTAGCGTTGCCGCTGATTCCATCAATTGTTGTACTTTAATTTCAATTTCGGCTAAAGCCGTCTCTTGCACCTCAAACACCAGTTCATCGTGCACTTGCATCAAGAGTTTAACGCGTCCCTGTCCATGCTCCTCAATCCAAGCATCGACTAATAGCATCGCTTTTTTGATGATATCCGCCGCCGTACCTTGCATTGGAGCATTGATCGCGGCACGTTCAGCGGCTTTGCGGCGCATCCCATTACGCGATTTAATTTCAGGCAGATGCAAACGACGACCAAATAAAGTTTCAACATAGCCAAGTTCACTAGCCGTAGAGCGTGTATCTTCCATGTATTGCATCACGCCAGGATAACGCTCAAAGTATTTATCCATATATTCTTGGGCTTCATAACGAGGAATGCCGAGCTGCTTAGCTAAACCAAAGGCGCTCATCCCGTAAATCAAACCAAAGTTAACCGCTTTCGCACGGCGACGCTGCTCACTGCTGACTTGCTCAATACTCACTCCAAGAATTTCAGCCGCGGTCGCTGCATGGATATCTTTCCCTTGCTGGAATGCTTCAAGCAGCGCTTTATCGCCGGACAAGTGCGCCATAATCCGCAGCTCAATTTGCGAGTAATCGATGGCCAGAATTTTCCAGCCATGAGGAGCGATAAAGGCTTGACGGATCCGGCGTCCTTCTTCGTTACGGATCGGAATGTTTTGCAAATTTGGATCGGTTGAAGACAAACGACCAGTGGCGGTTACAGCTTGGTGATACGAGGTATGCACTCGCCCTGTGGTTGGGTTGATCATTTTAGGCAGTTTATCGGTATAGGTTGATTTCAACTTAGCTAAACCACGATGTTCAATGATTACTTTAGGCAGAGGATAACCGTCGAGTGCCAACTCTTGCAGTACTTCTTCATTGGTGGAAGGTGTACCTGTTGGCGTTTTCTTAATCACCGGTAGCCCCATCTGTTCAAACAAAATGGTTTGCAGCTGTTTTGGTGAGCTTAGGTTGAAAGGTTGACCCGCGATATCAAACGCTTGCTGTTCTAGTTGCTCTAAACGAGCAGCGATTTCATGCGATTGCGCGCCAAGCAACATATCATCAATCATCACGCCTGTGCGTTCCATACGTGACAACACGGGAACAAGAGGTACTTCTATCTGTTGGTAGATGCGATTGAGCTTCTCATCTTGCTCAATATGACTCATCAAACGGTGATGAAGTCGCAAAGTCACATCAGCATCTTCCGCAGCGTACGGTGCCGCTTGCTCAAGTTCAATTTGGTTGAAGGTCAGTTGGTTTTTACCTTTGCCCGCTACCTGTTCAAATGAAATACAGCTGTGTTGCAAGAATCGTAGCGCCAAACTGTCCATATCATGTTTGCCACCGACGCTGTTGTACACATAAGATGCGAGCATCGTATCGTGCTTGATGCCTTTCATATTGATACCGTAACGCGCAACAATGCTGGCATCGTATTTTAGGTTCTGCCCCACTTTGGCTTGGCTTTCATCTTCTAAAATGGGTTTAAGTTGGGCGAGTACCCAATCACGGTCCAGTTGCTTTGGTGCATCAAGATAGTCATGCGCAACAGGAACATACGCTGCAACGCCCTCTTCGATTGCAAAAGAGAGGCCAACTAAATTCGCTACCATATAATCGAGGCTGTCGGTTTCCGTATCAAACGCAAACACTTCTGCCGCTTTCAGTTTTTCTAACCAAGCATTAAATGTCTCTTCATCTAAAATGGTTTGATATTGGCTGCGATCAATCGTGGCGGCGGTTGTATCCATCTCCCTTGCTTGTGAAGAAGAAGTGTTTACCGCACCCACTTTTTCATCAGCGTCAATCACTCCATTACCACCATCTAGCAATTCTGTTAGCCAAGATTTAAACGTGAGCTGACCATAAAGTTTAATCAACTCATCAATATTGGGCTGGGTTTTGCACAAGGTTTCTGGTTTCTCTTCCAAAGCGACATCCAGCTTGATGGTGGCTAATTGGTAAGAGAGAAAAGCGTTTTCACGGTTATCCGCCAGTTTTTGCGCCATGGTTTTAGAGCCGCGAAAACCCAATTGCGCAATTTTATCGAGGTTATCGTAAATTTGCTCTAGGCTGCCAATGCCTTGTAGTAACGCAATCGCTGTTTTCTCACCGACACCCGGTACACCAGGAATGTTATCGACTTTATCGCCCATCAAGGCCAGATAATCGATGATAAGCTCAGGAGGGATACCGAATTTTTCAATCACCCCTTCACGGTCAAGTACCACATTCGTCATGGTATTGATCAAGGTGACATTCTCGTCCACCAGCTGTGCCATGTCTTTATCACCAGTGCTGATCAGCACTGGCATGCCGGCTTGTGATGCTTGAGAGGCTAGCGTACCAATCACGTCATCGGCTTCGACACCTTCAATCGATATCAGCGGTAGCCCCATCGCACGGATAACATTGTGCAACGGCTCAATCTGACAACGTAGATCATCAGGCATTGGTGGACGGTTAGCTTTGTATTGTGGGTACATATCATCGCGGAAGGTTTTTCCTTTCGCGTCAAAAATAACCACCATACGCTCAGCGGAAAACTGGCGCATCATGCTACGGAGCATATTGACCACGCCATAGACAGCATTAGTTGGAATTTCGCCATTACTCATGGTGCCTGGGTAGGCATGAAATGCACGGTAAAGGTAAGAAGAGCCATCAATCAGAATGAACGGGTTGTCAGGTATGCGAGCCATAGTCTTTTGCAATCCAAAGCGAGTACGAAATGTAATGACTAAGGATGCCATGACTGTCTTGAGGATTCCACGCCAATGCACCTTGAGCAACGAAACATTTTGCTGATTTGTCCACCACCGCAAATGACATTCTGTGGATAACTCTGTTCATAGTTTTTATCCACTGGTTATTAAACAGTGATTAACGAGGAAAACAATGACATTAACTTATTGTTTATAAATGAATAAAACAAAGATCGAACATTCCTATCATGATCTTTTTACGATCATTGATTGTGGAAAAGACTATCGATGGCCTTTTATTCACAACAAAAGCATCCTCTTGAAAATGAGCGATAAAAAAAGCGACACCCGAGGATGTCGCCTAGCAAAAACAGGTAAAACTAAGTGAAGTGATTCATTCAGCCTTACGATAAAGCTATAAATTACACTGGAAGCAATGTGAGCAATGTCGTGTCAAAAAGAACTTGCGCAAGTTCGTCGCCAATTTGTCTTGTTACTTTTAACACCTAGCAATTCGTTAATCGTAAACTCGACGTCCTTGTGAACTTCGCCATTCCCTAAGACAGTGTTAATAATAATGATTCTCATTTAATTATCAACCCCTAAATGAGAAAAAATCTCATTTATTTTCTAATCATGCTAAAAACACCTACCCATCTATTTCATGAAATCTTTTTTTAATTGATTTTCAAATAGATAAAAAAATTCGCTCCCCTGTCTAAATTCACGACTTAGTTATCTTGATGTAAATATTGTGCCGTTTTGGCGTTATCTTCTGCCAGCCACTGCGCAACGTCTTTAGCAAAATAGGTTAAAATGCCGTCTGCCCCAGCGCGTTTAAAGCACAATAATGACTCCATTACGGTTTCACGTTCTTTAAGCCAACCATTTAAAATGGCCGCTTTATGCATCGCATATTCGCCAGACACTTGATACGCAAACGTAGGAACTTGTAATTCAGATTTCACGCGGCGCACCACATCAAGGTATGGCATGCCGGGCTTCACCATCACCATGTCAGCCCCTTCATTGATATCCATCGCCACTTCGTGAATGGCTTCATCGCTGTTGGCCGGATCCATCTGATAGTTTTTCTTGTCTCCCCCTTTCAGGTTCGAAGAGGAACCAACCGCATCGCGGAATGGGCCGTAATAACATGACGCGTATTTCGCAGAGTAAGCCATGATCTGTGTGTGAATAAAACCTGCCTCTTCAAGCGCTTCGCGGATCTTACCAATTCGTCCATCCATCATATCGGAAGGGGCAACCACATCGGCACCGGCTGCAGCGTGAGACAGCGCTTGTTTGATCAACACCTCGGTGGTCTCATCATTCATCACATAGCCACTTTCATCGATGATGCCATCTTGGCCATGGGTCGTGAAAGGATCCAGCGCGACGTCGGTAATGACACCCATTTGTGGTATATGCTCTTTTAATAATTTCACCGCACGTTGCACTAAGCCGTCAGGATTATGCGCTTCAGCAGCACACAAACTTTTAGCATCTTGGTTAACCACTGGAAAAAGTGCGATGGCTGGCACGCCGAGATTAGCCAAATACAGCGCTTCTTCGAGCATTAAGTCGATAGAGAGACGCTCAATACCAGGCATAGACTCCACTGGCTCGCGGCGATCTTTACCCATCAAAATAAACATGGGATAAATTAAATCATTAACCGATAACTGATTCTCAGCCATCAAACGGCGGCTAAAATCATGCTTGCGTAAGCGACGCATGCGACGCCCTGGGAACTGACCTTGAATGGATACTGACACTCTCTTCTCCTTGTTTATACGCGGTGTGAGAAAGCATTCTTTCTTCACTACCGCTATCGCTCAAGTGTGGCGAAATCATATCACTCTCGCTTTTTGACGCTAGCGCCAATCGACAAAAATCAGAAAAATGACCTCAGGCTCACACTTCCGTATACTGTTCTCCCATTCTCTGTTTATCGAGATACACCATGATTGACACTCACGCTCACATTTATGCCACTGAATTTGATCACGATCGAGATGAGGTCGTGCAACGCGCTAAGGCGCAAGGCATTGAGGCTATTTTGTTGCCCAATATCGATCTTGCCTCCATTGAGCCTATGCTTAAAACGGAAGCGGCTTACCCTGAACTTTGCCGATCGATGATGGGGCTGCACCCATGCTATGTAGATGGAAATGTGAAGCAAACGCTAGCGGTTATAGAATCTTGGCTAGATAAACACCCCTTTATCGCCATTGGTGAAATTGGCATTGATCTGTATTGGGACAAAACCTTTCAGGCCGAACAAGAGATGGCTTTCGTCACTCAACTTAATTGGGCCAAAGAGCGCGATTTGCCTGTTGTCATCCACACCCGTGATTCCATCACTCAAACTCTACAACTGCTGGAAAAAGAGCAAGATGGCTCACTTAGCGGTGTATTCCACTGTTTTGGCGGCACGCTTGAAGAAGCTAAAGCAATTAATGAGCTAGGGTTTCATCTTGGGATTGGTGGTGTATCAACGTTTAAAAATGGCGGTATGGATAAAGTATTACCGCATCTCGATATGAACTTTGTTCTGCTAGAAACAGATTGTCCCTATTTAGCCCCTGTCCCTCACAGAGGTAAGCGCAACGAACCAGCTTACACAACGCTAGTTGCCAAACGCATCGCAGAACTCACCGAACTCTCGTTGGTTGAAGTGAATAACATTACAAACACTAATGCTAACTCACTGTTTAAATTATAATTTATAGAACTATAGATAGAGTGACATACACATCAGCGTGATATATATCACAAAAATAATCACACAAACACTATAGTATGCGGCAAAATTTTAATACATAAACGTGGCTAATATGTGTGAACATGGTAATCACTTACAACGTCAACATCGAACCTTCTGGCAAAAACTGCTGGGCATCAAGGAAGTCTATCGATGCTCTCAGTGCGGTTATCTTTTGAAGATTAAATAGTCCACTATCATAGGTACAAAAAAAGCGGCTATTCGCCGCTTTTTTCATGTATTAATGACTTTCATCTTCCTGCTCTTCCTCATCTTTGCGCACATAAAAACGAGCAAAGAAAAGTCCAACCTCAAACAATAAACACATCGGAATGGCGAGCAAGGTTTGCGACACCATATCAGGTGGCGTCAGTAACATACCCACCACAAATGCCCCAACCACGATATAAGGCCTTTTCTCACTCAAGGTTTTCGGCGTCGTCGCCCCCGTCCAACACAGTAAAATGATGGCGACGGGAACCTCAAAGGCGATACCAAAAGCGAAAAAGAGCGCAAGCACAAAATCGAGATAACTGGCAATGTCCGTTGCAAACTCAACACCGCCTAAAGAGATGGCCGTAAAAAAGCCAAACACCAGTGGAAATACCACAAAGTACGCAAACGCCACACCGCAATAGAACAACAATGAGCTTGAAAACATCAATGGCATGACTAAACGGCGTTCATGCTTATACAAACCTGGAGCGACAAAGGCCCAGATTTGATAAAGGATAAAAGGCACCGCGAGAAAAGCGGACGCGATCAAAGTAAGTTTGAGTGGCGTGAAAAAGGGCGAGGCAACATCGGTCGCAATCATCGTCGCCCCTTCAGGCAAACGCTCAACCAATGGTTTGGAGACAAAATCGTAGATGTCGCTAGAGAAATAGACTAAGCCGATAAAAATCACGATCACCGCAGCTATTGAACGCAATAAACGATCGCGCAGCTCTAGCAAGTGACTGATTAAAGGCTGTGTCTGCTCAACGGAAGACATATCGAACCTCGTATAAATAGAGCATAAGAGGAGGAGTTACAGTGGTAACAATAACTCCTCCTACAGAGATGAGTCGGCTTTCTTATCGGCCGTTTCAGGCGACGAAATCGTTGTAGCGGGAATCGCTTCAACGCTTTGTTCATCGCGCTCTGTTTTTGTTTCAGAGGGCGATGAGTTCGCATAAGGGCGTTGTACATCTTGCGCAGCCTGCTTGAGCTGATCCACAGAAGATTTTAGCTCTGGAGATAAATTTTCCATCCCCATTTGCTCTGCTTTACGCAAGTTTTCTTGCAGCTCTTGAATTTTGAGCTCATGTGCTAATTCATCTTTGACACTGTTCGCCATGTTCTTTGCTGTGCTAACAAATTTTGCCACACTGCGAATAGCATGAGGTAAACGCTCAGGGCCAAGAACGACCAACGCGACAACCGATATTAATACCAGCTCCCAAAAACCGATATCAAACACGTGTTAGGCCTGCTCTTTATCTTTTTTAGTCTCAGCAGTCGCTTCTGTCTTCTGCTGCTCTATATTTTTAGGTTCAAAATCTGCGTCTTTCTTGGCTGGCTCTTCATCGCTCATCGCCTTTTTGAACCCCTTAACCGCACCACCGAGATCGCTACCGATACCACGCAGTTTCTTGGTTCCAAATAGTAATACAACAATCACGGCAATAATTAGAAGTTGCCAAATACTGATACCACCCATTCTCTACACCTCAGGAATTTCTCAACAAATTGATTTCAAATAAAAGACCGCTTAACGACGGTAAGCACTCCAACTGAGTAGCCAAAATACAACACCTGCAATTGCACTGGTTATTGCAAACGGCTGATAAGCACTGGTCACTAATATCGCCGAGCATACGACCAAAGTGGCGCCAATACCAAATAAAAACTTTCCTGTTGCCTGTTGACGCTTACTGGCTCGATAACCTTGGTACAACTGATCCAACCTTTGGTTCATTGCTTTACCTTGTTTGAGGCTATCGTAAAGCAGCTCTGGCAACTCAGGTAATTTTTCAGCCCAAAGCGGAGCTCGCTCTTTCACTGCGCGGATAAACGCTTGCGGCCCAACTTGGTTCATCATCCATTTTTCTAAAAATGGTTTAGCGGTTTGCCACAAATCCAATTGAGGATAAAGCTGACGCCCTAACCCTTCGACATACAATAACGTTTTTTGCAGCAAGACCAATTGCGGCTGCACTTCCATATTGAAGCGACGAGCCGTGTTAAACAAGTTTAGCAACACATGACCAAATGAGATTTCGCACAATGGCTTGGCAAAAATTGGCTCACAGACCACACGAATAGCAAACTCAAATTCATCGATGTTGGTTTCACGTGGAACCCAACCAGAATCAACGTGCAATTGTGCCACTCGGCGGTAATCTCGGTTGAAAAAAGCTAAGAAGTTTTCGGCTAAATAACGTTTATCTTCACTGTTTAAGGTACCGACAATACCACAATCTAAGCCAATCCATTGTGGATTGTCAGGATGCGCGGGATTAACAAAGACATTGCCCGGGTGCATATCGGCATGGAAAAAACTGTCGCGGAACACTTGGGTAAAGAATACGCTCACTCCGCGTTCAGCAAGCAACTTCATATTAGTGCCGTTGGCCGCTAAACCTTCAATATCAGAAACTTGAATGCCGTATATTCGCTCAGAAACCATGACAGTTTCATTACTAAAGTCAGGAATTATCTCTGGAATGTATAACTCTTCACTATTTTCAAAGTTACGACGTAGTTGAATGGCGTTGGCTGCTTCTCGGCGTAGGTCGAGTTCAGCAAGCAGAGTTTTTTCGTATTCACGTACCACTTCAACGGGCTTCAGTCGCCTTGCTTCAGGTAATGCTTTGGCAACAATTTTCGCCATGCGATACATGAGTTTGATATCGGCATCAATCACTGGCCGAATATCTGGCCGAATCACCTTGAGTACGATTTCCCGGCCAGATGATTTGAGTTTGGCGGTATGGACTTGAGCAATCGATGCAGAAGCAAGTGGTTCAATATCAAATTCATCAAACCAAGTTTCTAAAGCGCCGCCCAACGCTTTTTCCATCTGAGTTTTAGCAAGTACACCATCAAACGGAGCGACTTTATCTTGCAGTAACGCAAGTTGGTCTGCGATGTGCGGTGGAAACAGGTCACGCCGCGTTGACATCATCTGACCAAACTTAATCCACACTGGACCAAGCTCTTGCAAGGCTAAGCGCAAGCGCTCACCTAATGGTTTGTCCGCATGCTGATTTTTAATCCAGAACAATCCTTTGCGCGCTAATATTGGCGCTTTGGTGAGTTGATGTTCTGGCAACAGTTCATCTAGACCATATTCCAATTGTACCTTGATAATTCGGTACAACCGCTTGAGTTCAGTTGGCGTCATGCTTGCTCCAACAAGTGTTGAATTTTGGCTTCGATACGCGCCGCTTGGCTATTGAGATCATCCACTTGGTCACAAAAATAGGCCACCTCGAGCGAGCTAGGTAATAAACGCCACTCTTCCGTTAACACTTGGCTGAGATGGTTTTGATGCTTGCTTCGTTGTGATTGCAGCGCTTGGCCTATGTCTTTCACACCCTGCACTAAAGCGTGAGCCAGCACATCGCCCGTCAGGCGTGACAACCACTCTTCAACATCCGGCTTGCAATCAGTGATCAACTGGGCAAATTTTTGCGCCAGTTGAATATCGCCCTCCAGCACCAACTTATCTTGTTTGATCAGTTGGGTGATGTTCGCTTGCTCACGTAGCTCGGGCAAAATGGAAACATTGAGCGACAGGTAGCAATTCGACTCGCCTTCGTAAGCCGCTAACACATCAATTTGCTGGCTAAAAATGAAGGTCAGCGTTTTATTGAACTCTTTGAGATGCACTTGGATGACTTGCCCTTTCAGGCGTGATAATCGGCGCACCAACTCAGGATCGTCTTGAATTAAGGTGTTGAGTGTGGTCTCAATCGCGGCGGTAACTAAAGGCTCAAACGGCATGCCCAATCCTTAGAATTTGTAACCACGGTGCAGCGCAACAATACCGCCCGTTAAGTTGTAGTAACTCGTTTGCTCAAAACCAACCTGATCCATCATCCCTTTTAAGGTTTCTTGATCGGGATGCATGCGGATAGATTCCGCAAGATAGCGGTAGCTGTCGGCATCATTGGCAATGATTTGGCCCATTTTCGGCAATAGATGGAACGAATACGCATCGTATACTTTGGATAATGGCTCAAGCACTGGCTTGGAGAACTCAAGTACCAACAAACGACCACCCGGTTTTAAAACGCGGAACATCGAGCTCAGCGCTTTATCTTTATCGGTTACATTACGCAGGCAAAAACTGATGGTAATGCAGTCAAAATAGTTATCAGGAAAAGGCAGTTCTTCGGCATTGGCTTGCACGTAATGTACGTTGCCCACTACACCCTTATCACGCAATTTATCGCGTCCGACATTGAGCATCGAGTTGTTGATATCAGCCAGAATAACATGACCTTTTTCGCCCACAATACGTGAAAATTTGGCGGTGAGATCGCCCGTACCACCACCAAGATCCAAAATACGTTGACCCGGGCGAGCGCCACTGCAATCAATGGTAAAACGCTTCCATAAGCGATGAATGCCACCAGACATCAGGTCATTCATCATGTCGTATTTGGCCGCAACCGAGTGAAAAACTTGCGCGACTTTGGCGACTTTTTCTTCTTTCGCTACGGTTTCAAAACCAAAGTGAGTGGTATTTTGTGTCTCTAATGCTGTTTTTGATTGCACGCTGGTATCCGTCATGAAGGTTCCTCTTGGGCAGCACTGTGTTGTTAAAGGCGACTGCGAGCGATCAGTTTACTTTATCCTCAGCGTGATGTCTTTCTACTAAAGGTGCATTTTCCACCGCACTGTCTGCCCATGCCTCATTTTGTGCTTGTTCGACCCATTCACTGTTTATGGAACGTTTTATCTCGACGCCAAGTTGTTTGAAACTTTCGGCTTGACGCAGTGCGTTGCCACGCCCTGTCGCGAGCTTATTCATCGCCCCTTGATAGTTTTGGTTTGCACGGTCTAACGCGCCACCAAGCCCTTCCATGTCCTCCATAAACAAGCGTAATTTATCGTACAATTTGCTGGCCCGCTCAGCGATCAACTTCGCGTTCTGGTTTTGTCGATCATTGCGCCATAAATTATCGATCGTACGCAGCGCAACCAACAAGGTGGTTGGGCTAACCAGCAAAATATTTTGCTCCATCGCCTCTTTTACCAAGCTGGGATCAGCTTGAATCGCCACTTGGAATGCAGGTTCGACGGGAATAAACATCAGCACGTAATCCAGGCTTTGTAGCCCTTTGAGCTGATGATAATCTTTCTGACCGAGTCCTTTTATATGGGCACGCAGCGCAAGTAAATGCTCACTTAATGCGCGAGCACGTTCACTTTCAGTTTGAGCATGGAAATAACGCTCATAAGCCACCAGCGCCATTTTCGAGTCAATCACCACCTGTTTGTCGTGTGGCAAATTGACGATCACATCCGGTTGATAGCGCTTACCAGCCTCGTTTTGCAAACTGACTTGAGTGTGATATTCGTGCCCTTCACGCAGGCCCGATTCGGTCAGCACCCGCGCGAGAACCACTTCGCCCCAATTGCCTTGCTGTTTATTGTCGCCTTTCAGCGCTTGGGTCAAATTGAGTGCCTCTTGCGCCATCTGTTCATTGAGGCGTTGTAAGTTTTTCAATTCATGAACCAACGTATGGCGCTCTTTCGCTTCATGATTGAAGCTGTCATTGACCTGCTTTTTAAACCCTTCGAGCTGCTCTTTCAGTGGAGAAAGTAGCCCTTCCAAACTTTGACGGTTCTGCTGATCCACTTTCGCAGTTTTGACTTCAAATAACTGATTAGCTAGCTGCTCAAACTGCTGCTTTAGGCGTTCCTCAGCGTGTTCAAGTAACTGTAGTTTTTCTTGGCTCGATTGAATTTGCTGTTCATGCCGTGCTTCTTGCTCACGCAGTTGAGCCTCAAGTTGCGATTTCTGCTCACGCAGAGCGTGCGCATCTTCCATGCTCTGTTGCCGCTCTTGCTTAACCACTTCGAAATAGCGCAACTTTTCCATCGCGGCCATGAATTTCCCGTGCGATTGCTTAAGCTCAAATGCGGCTTTATCTCGTTCTTCATCCAGCTCATCCAACTCTTGTCGCGCCTGCTGCAAGGCTTGTTTGAGTTCGATTATCTGCTGCTGATGATGGGCTTGATGAGTCTCTAACTGCTGTTGTAATAGCTCACTTTTCAAATTGAGCTTCTGCTTAACCCACCAGCCAGCGACTGAGCCACTCAGTACGGCGCTGCCTAACGTTGAAAGCACTAACGCTTGATTTTCGATAATCCATTGCATGATAACGGGTTAACTCATTTTATCAGTCATGGACAAATGGTATTTCGATACTGGATAAATGTCCAGTTTGTACAAGTTAACAGCAAACTATAGACTTGCGCCGCTGAACACTATTTCAACAATTATTCTAACGAGGATTCATGGACGAACGACGCGCACTCGGCTTTGGCTTATCTGCCGTATTATTGTGGTCAACGGTTGCCACGGCTTTCAAACTTACGCTAGCTGAATTTACGCCGATCCAGATGCTGACGGTTGCGAGTGCTGTCTCTGGGTGCGTACTGCTGGGCATTTGCGCGCTGCAAGGCAAGCTCAACCAAGTGGTGAGTACCTTTCTCGCTAACCCTTGGTATTACTTACTGTTGGGCTTAATTAACCCTCTCGCATACTACCTCATTCTGTTTAAGGCCTACTCACTGCTGCCCGCCTCTCAAGCGCAAGCGATCAACTACAGTTGGGCCATCACCCTAACACTGATGGCCGCTGTATTTTTAGGACAAACCATTCGTAAACAAGATTGGATAGCGTGTGCACTGAGCTATTTTGGTGTGGTGGTTATCGCGACTAAGGGTGATATTTTAGCCATGCAGTTTGATAGCCCGCAGGGCGTTGGGCTGGCACTATTATCAACGCTTCTTTGGGCTGGCTACTGGATTCTTAATACCAAAAACACCGCCGACCCCGTGATTGGCGTTTTACTGGGGTTTTTGATCGCCATCCCTTTTGCGATTGGTTTAAGTTGTGATGAAGGTGCAAGCTGGCATCAGATTACGATTAAAGGGTGGAGCGCGGTAACTTATGTCGGCTTGTTTGAAATGGGGATCACCTTCGTGCTGTGGTTGAGTGCATTAAAACTCACGGCCAACACCGCAAGGATCAGCAATCTCATTTTTGCTTCACCTTTCATCTCACTGCTGTTGCTGGCTACTATTATTGGCGAAACTATTCACCCCACCACTCTGATTGGTTTAGTGCTGATCATCACAGGGCTTGTCGTGCAGCAGTTTAAAACGCCTAAAACGATCACTCAATGACAGCGGCCCAAATTGACGAAAAGCCCAAACGGACAGATTGCATAGGTTTACAAAGTAATTTGATCGCGGTAAATCTTAGGGCTCACACCGGCCTTACGTTTAAAAACACGAGAAAAATAGAGTGGGTCTGAATAGCCCACAATTCGACCAATGTGATTGACCGAGTAGTTAGACGTGACCAGTAATTGTTTGGCTCGGCTGATCCTTTGGTCGTCGCGCCATTGGGTTATGGTCATCTCCATTTCAGAACGAAATAGATGGCCTAAACGCGATGGTGATAAACAGATATGGGCCGAAACATCCTCGATAGTGAAGTCTTGATTGAGGTTTTGCGTCATATAATTCATCGCTTCCACCACCCTAGGGTCAAGCGGTTTGCTGACGACATCCGGTTGCAGTGTCTTACATCTAATCAATAATTGTTCGAGCAAGTTAATCGATAAATCATTTCGATAAGGGACATCTTGTTTTGAAGTGTATTCAATATCGATAAACAGGTTTTCAATATATCGAATGGTATTCTCATCCAACCCTTGCGTTAAGTAGACGCCATTTTTTTGCTGTTGCCATGTTAGCCAGTCATGCCAAAAGGCTCGTGGCCGAAAATAAACCCAACGGTGAAACCAAGAAGCACAATCTTTTTTTCGATGATAATAGTGAGCCGCTGTTGGAGGGAAAAGAAGTAAGTCTCCAGGTTTCACGTGAAACTCATCTTCGCCATAAAAAATGGTTCCCTCGCCTTTGCTCGTAAAATTGACAATAAAACCTTTCATGCCATTAGGTCGATCAATCGTAAAATCCAGTTCATCTCCCTCAATAATTGGCGTTAGTCCAGCCACTAAATGAGCATTAAAGTTATATCCAGGTTTTAGAGGGTTATTCTGCATGGGGCAATATTCACTGTAATTTACGTGTAGTGTAAGCAACCTCTTCGTTAAGTACGATTTTTCAGTTCACACTTTTCATCTAAGACTATCCATTGTGTCGCAGAAAAAGCCTCACAGAAGCCATGCCCTACGGGTTCGATTAAGTATTCACTGGGTTGGTCATTACGTTTTCTTTGCCAACCTTTAATCGAAGAGATGATGTCTTCAGGTTGCGTAGCTAGTTGGTGGCTAACGTCTGTTTGAGTAATGTGATGTCGAATATCAAGCCGAGTTGGGATGCTATTTCGCGCAAGATAATCAATCACCAATGCACCTTGAAAAAAGGTGTAAGTCATACTCAATGAGAGTGTTTCGTTAAGCTGAATGTTGCACCACTGCTCTAAATGGTTTTGCTTAGATCTGAAATGCCAAACCACAGAGCGCATATCAATGATAAGCCCATTGTTGATCAGCTCAAGCTGCCCAACGAATACAGGTTTAT
The DNA here is from genome assembly GCF_963877065.1 of Vibrio sp. V01_P9A10T6. Classification (NCBI taxonomy): domain Bacteria; kingdom Pseudomonadati; phylum Pseudomonadota; class Gammaproteobacteria; order Vibrionales; family Vibrionaceae; genus Vibrio; species Vibrio sp. V01_P9A10T6. The sequence goes on along the minus strand of NZ_CAWNTB010000076.1, from coordinate 27,347 downwards.
CCTCACAACACAGCTGAAATTGATCGGGTGTATCGGCTTTTAATTCCAAATACCATTCTTTATAACGCAGTAATGGTAAGCCAGTGGATAAAGGAAGAGCATTCATGTTCACACCATAGCTTAATGAACACTCCCTCAGATGAGGGAGTGTTCCGCGGGTTTAAATACCTGAAGATAAACGGTAATAAACGCTGTTTGTTTTGAGTGCGGACTTGAATGGATACAAGGAGGTTTGGTTATCGATTAATACCATTTCGATCCCCGCCATTTCGGCATAATCCGCTAACATCTCAACGCTCACCGCTTGGCTGTATACGGTATGATGCGCGCCACCCGCATGGATCCATGCTGCGGCCGCCGTCTCAAGGTTGGGTTGCGGCGTCCATAACGCATGCGCCACGGGTAATTTAGGTAGCGATTGTGGTGGAGCTTGAGTATCGACCGTATTGACTATCATGCGAAAGCGATTTCCAAGATCAATCAAGGATACGTTTACCGCAGGCCCCGCTTTTCCGCTGAACATCATACGAGCAATATCGCATTTGCAGCCAATAGTGTGACGATGAATTTCAATCTTTGGCTTGTCTTGAGCAATAGAAGGGCAAACTTCCAGCATATGAGCGCCGAGCACTTGGCTTTGCTGACCAAAGTTGTAGGTGTAGTCTTCCATAAACGATGTTCCGCCCGCTCGGCCTTGCCCCATCACTTTCATGATGCGAGTCATCGCTGCGGTCTTCCAATCCCCCTCACCACCGTACCCGAAGCCTTTTTCCATCAAGCGTTGTGTGGCCAAGCCCGGCAGGTTCGAAATACCCGATAAATTTTCAAAGGTGTTGGTGAATGCCTTCGCGCCCACGGAATCCAAGAAACGCAGCATACCCAATTCCAACTTTGCTTCTTGGGTTAGAATATTGATACTTGCGCTGTCTTTGAAAAGTTCAGGGCTCATGGTGTAGCAAGAAGCGTATTCATCCATTAAAGCCTTAGCATCACTGTCTGAAACTTGATTGACGCTCTCGCTCAGCTCACCCAAGCCATAGCCATGAACTTCATAACCAAATTGAATTTGCGCAGAGACTTTGTTTCCTTCCGTCACCGCGACTTGACGCATGTTGTCGCCAAAACGCGCTACTTTAAGCGACTTCCCTTCATGAATAGCAATCGCTGCACGGCACCAATCATCCACCTGTTGGTGAACAATCGGGCTCTCCCAATGCCCCACGACTACTTTTCGATCAATCCCCAGTCGCGTGCCAATAAAACCAAACTCACGACAACCATGGGCACTTTGATTTAGGTTCATAAAACCCATATCAATTTCATCCCAAGGTAAGGCCGCATTGAATTGAGTATGAAGATGCAAGAACGGCTTGTTGAGCTGACTTAACCCTGAAATCCACATTTTTGCAGGCGAAAAAGTATGCATCCAAAGCACGAGACCAATACATGAATCATCATTATTGGCTTGGCGACAAACCTCTAATATCTCATCTGGCGTCTTCACTGTACCTTTGTTCACCAAAGGAACCGAAATGGCTGGAGAGTGATTTAAACCATGGATAATTTCTTGGCTATTTTGCGCGACATTTTGTAATACTTGAGGTCCGTAAAGGTGCTGCGACCCAGTGACAAACCACACTTGTTGATTGGTAAACGTGTTCATTGTTATCCCTTATTTATTTTTTACATTACTTTGACCGTAATAAGCATTAGCTCCGTGTTTACGTAAGTAATGTTTATCCAGTAGGGCTTGATTGATGAATGTCACTTGAGGATTGATCTGCAAAGTTTGCAGTGCCATTTTGGCGACAACCTCCATGACAACTGAGTTATGAACGGCGTGATCAGCATCCTTACCCCAGCTGAATGGGCCGTGTTCATTAACAATAACCCCAGGAATGGCCAACACTTCGCCACCACTGATCGTTTCAATGATGACCTTGCCTGTATGGTGTTCGTAGTCGGTGGCGATTTCGGCATTGGTCAAGGAGCGAGTACAGGGAATGCTGCCGTAGAAATAGTCAGCATGAGTAGTACCCAATGCTGGGATGGCTTTACCTGCTTGAGCCCAAGAGGTGGCATGAGGAGAATGCGTGTGCACAATGCCGCCAAGTTCTGGGTAAGCGCAATATAAGGCCAAATGGGTAGCGGTGTCAGAAGAGGGTTTAAGATCGCCCTCGACAACCAAGCCATTCAGATCAACCACCACCATATTGTCGGCATTGAGTGCTTCGTATTCGACACCACTTGGCTTAATCACAACTAACCCTGTTAAGCGGTCAATGCCTGATACATTGCCCCAAGTAAAGGTAACTAAACCGTGGGTCTGTAGCGCCATATTGGCTTGCCATACTTGCTGCCGAAGCTCACTCAGACGTTGCTTTGCTTGTGGGTCGCTCGCTAAATCGAAGCCTAGAGAAGTCTTAACACTCATCAGTACACTCCTGTGCCAACAAGAATTCAGAAAATTGTTCGATCTGCTGCCCTAACTGGCGATAAGCATGATAACGCCATTCGCTGGTCCCTTTGGTATCAGCATCTGGGTAGTAAACATCGCAGATTGGGCTCGCCATTTGAGTTTGAGCTTGCTCGGCATCGCTATAAACCCCGGCCGCAACAGCTGCAAAAATGGCCGCACCTAATGCACAACACTGCTCTGAAGCGACAACGGCGATTTCTCGCCCAATGACATTGGCACAGGTTTGCATCACAAATGGTGACTTTTGAGAAATTCCGCCAATGGCGATGACACGTTTCACTTCGACACCTTGCTCAACGAAACAATCGACGATTGATTTCGCGCCATGAGCCGTTGATTCCACCAGTGATGCAAAGATATCTGGTGCACTAGAGCCTAAATTCAGCCCCGTGATTGCGCCCTTGAGACGTTGATTGGCATAAGGCGTTCGCCGCCCGTTATGCCAATCTAAGGCAAGAGGCGTTTCCAGTAGCAGACGTTTTGACTGTGCTTTCGCCGTAAGTTGAGGAATTAACAAGGCCTCAGCGGCGTCCAGATCAATTCCTAATTGTGGGTTTTGCTTAGCCAGTTGTGCGATTGGCCACAACATCACACGTTTGTACCAAGCATAAATATCACCAAATGCTGATTGCCCAGCCTCCAGTGCCATTAAGTCTGGCATCGCACTACCCGTAACTTGGCCACATATTCCATGAATGGTTCGATCACCGATACTTTGTGCATCCACCATCAAAATATCGCATGTTGACGTACCAATAACTTTCACTAAATCATGTTCGCCAGCGCCAGCGCCCACCGCGCCCATATGGCAATCAAAAGCACCAATGGCAATGGCAATTCCCTCTGGTAAGCCTAACCGCTGCGCCCACTCCGCACTCAGATGCCCAGCTAATTGGTCTGAGGTGTATACCTCAGTAAACATTCGATCTCGCATGTCATCGAGCGTGGGAGAAATGGCCGATAAAAAATCTTGCGAAGGTAAACCGCCCCAGCTTTCATGCCACATCGCTTTATGCCCTGCAGCACAAATACCACGGCGTAAATTTGTAGGATGCTGACACCCTGCAAGGAGAGCTGGAACCCAATCACACAACTCAACCCAGCTATGGATATAAGGAACAAGCCCTGCATCTTGTTCCGCTACCCACGCGGCTTTCGCCCAAAACCACTCCGATGAATACAATCCCCCGATGTATTTGGTGTAGTCTGGAAAAGTGTGTGAATGGGCCAGCTCATTAATACGTTCCGCTTTGGTCACGGAAGTATGATCTTTCCACAAGATAAACATGGCATTGGGGTTATGCTCAAACTCAGGAAGCAACGCCAACACATTACCCTCTTTATCGATAGGGGCTGGAGTTGAACCCGTACTGTCCACGCCAATGCCAACAACAGATTGTGCGATCTCTGTGGAAACCTGCGCCAACGTTTCTCGGACAGCAACGGTCAGAGACTCAATATAATCAAGAGGATGATGACGAAATTGAGATTGGTTCGAGTCGCTGTATTGTCCTTTTGCCCACCTTGGGTAGTTAGCCACGCCAGACGCAACCTCTTCACCATTGCGAGCATTCACCAATAAAGCTCGTACAGAATCAGAGCCAAAATCTAAGCCGATCACGTAAGGTGAATCTATATTCAAATTATTCATGGTCACTCCACATCAGACCGATTAACTGCCTATTTTTATAACGGTCTTACGTCAATATCACCATGAACCCAATAGCTAAAAATATGGATAAATTAGTCGACACACTCATTCTGTGCTAATGGTTTTAAAATCATCACTTCAGCTTTTTTCCAGAAAAAAAAGCGCATAAAAACGCTAAATAGCCGATTAACATATAAAATCAAACACATAAAACCATAAAAAGTGAGAGGTACTTCATGCCCTACCTCGCTACATAAATGGACAAAAACGCTACATTTTTCTGCTGTGATTTTCATCACTTCAAAGCTCGTCAACTTCCTTAAGTATGGAGATGAAACAACCCTACCAGTGGACGGACAAATAAGATGAAAAGCATAAAAACCACACTCGCTGCCGCAATACTCACCGGAACCGCATTATTCAGTATTTCTGCTAATGCCTTTTTCGGTAGCAACGATGAACTCAAATTAGGTTATTTGGTAAAACAACCTGAAGAGCCTTGGTTCCAAACAGAATGGAATTTTGCTGAGCAAGCCAGTAAGCAATATAACTTTGAAGTGATCAAAATGGCGGTGCCTGATGGAGAAAAAACACTGAACGCTATCGATACGCTAGCGGCAAGTGGCGCCAAAGGCTTTGTCATCTGCACACCTGACCCTAAGCTTGGGCCTGCAATTATGGCTAAAGCAAAAAGCTACGATTTGAAAGTCATCACGGTTGATGACCAGTTCCTTAATGCGAAAGGCGAACCGATGACAAACGTGCCTTTGGTGATGATGGCTGCCAGTGAAATTGGTTATCGCCAAGGTTCTGAACTGTACAAAGAGATGACAAAACGTAACTGGGATACCGCAACAACGGGCGTTATGGCCATAACCGCAGACGAGCTGGATACCGCGCGTCGTCGTGTCGATGGTTCGATTAAGGCACTGAAAGAAGCGGGTTTCCCATCCAACCAAATTTACCGCGTGCCAACCAAAGCAAATGACATCCCTGGCGCTCTGGATGCAGCAAACTCGCTACTGGTGCAATACCCAATGGTCAAGCAGTGGCTTATCGTCGGTATGAACGACAATACCGTTCTCGGCGGCGTTCGTGCGACAGAAGGACAAGGGTTTAACGCAAGTAATGTGATTGGTGTTGGCATTAATGGCGTCGATGCTGTCAGTGAATTAGCTAAATCGAAACCAACAGGGTTCTATGGTTCTCTTTTACCGAGCCCAGATGTACACGGCTTCAAAAGCATCGAATCACTCTATAAATGGGTGAAAGACGGTGTTGAACCACAAAAATTCGTTGAAGTGACGGACGTTGTCTTAATTACTCGCGACAACTACGAAGCAGAACTGGCGAAGAAAGGCCTGTAAGGCGTTCGTCGTCAATGGCTAAAAGCGGTACAGCTTCTTCGTACCGCTTTCGCGAAGTAAACAGGAGTACAGACTATGGCAGCTTCACACTCTTGCTTAGAGTTTTGCCAAATATCAAAACACTTTACGGGTGTTAAGGCACTGACCGACATTAGCTTTCGCGTTAACAGCGGTAGTGTTCATGCCTTAATGGGAGAAAATGGGGCTGGGAAATCGACTCTATTGAAAACGCTAAGCGGGCTGCATCAACCCACCCACGGCAAGCTGCTCATTGATGGGCATCCAGTAACATTTCAATCGACGGTTGACGCATTAGAGCAAGGTATCGCCATTATTTATCAAGAGCTTAATTTGGTTCCTGAACTCAGCGTGGCAGAAAACATTTTCTTAGGGCAACTTCCCACTAAACATGGCCGGGTCGATACCGAAACCCTCAATCGTAACGCACGTAAACAGTTATTGCGCTTGGGGGAAAATTTTGACCCCTCTCGCCCATTAAAAGAGTTTTCTATTGGCCAGTGGCAAATGGTTGAAATTGCTAAAGCGCTAAGTCGCAATGCACACATCATCGCTTTTGACGAACCAACCAGTAGCTTGTCTCAACGTGAAATTGAAAACCTATTTAAAGTGATCCGCGAATTGCGCGACGACGGCAAAATCATTCTTTACGTTTCTCATCGTATGGAAGAAATATTCGCTCTGTGTGATGCAATCACCATCTTCAAAGATGGTACCCATGTGCAAACCTGTTATGACCTTTCGACTCTCACTCATGACCGTTTAGTTGAGTTAATGGTTGGCCGGGAAATCAATGACATTTACAACTACCGCTCTCGTCCTCTTGGTCAAAGTGGATTAGCGATTAAAAACCTGATGGGCAGAGGGCTCACCGCTCCTCTCTCGCTAGAAATAAAGCAAGGCGAAATATTAGGTTTGTTTGGTCTGGTCGGTGCGGGCAGAACAGAACTTACCCGTTTGATTTTCGGAGCAGAAAAAGCCACCGCGGGCGATGTTTATCTTCACGGACAAAAAATACGGATTACTAAACCTGAAGATGCCATTCGGGCGGGCATTACCTTATGCCCTGAAGATCGCAAAGCAGACGGTATCGTGCCTATTTTATCGGTGCAAGAAAACACCAACATCAGCGCTCGTCCATGGCATCTAAAGCTTGGCGGGTTAATCAACTTCCAGTGGGAGTCGAGCAATGCCCTCAAACAAAACCAGTCATTAAACGTCAAAACCGCTTCGTTAGATCAACCCATTGGCGAGCTCTCCGGTGGCAATCAACAAAAAGTGATCCTTGGTCGTTGGTTATCTACCGATATGAGCGTCATTTTGCTAGATGAGCCGACGCGCGGCATTGATGTTGGCGCTAAGTCTGAGATATACGAATTGATCTTCAAATTGGCAGAAAATGGCGTGACTGTCTTAGTTGTCTCTAGTGACATGCCTGAAGTGCTTGGTATCGCTGACCGATTACTGGTTATGAAAGATGGCAAAGTAACTGGTGAATTAACACGAACTGAATTTAACGAACAATCTGCGTTGCGTCTTGCCATGATTGGCAACGACGTCGCTGCGTAAAAAGGAATATCCTAATGGCTGTAACGAGTTCAACCAAAATAGACAATACCGAGAGCCCGACTCGCTCTTTTAAATTCTCTTCCATCTGGGATAAGTTCGGCATGCTGATGGTCTTTGCTGGCCTATTTTTGCTTTGCAGTTTATTTGTCCCTTATTTTGCTACATTCATTAATATGAAAGGGCTCGGTCTGGCTATCTCCATGAGCGGCATGGTTGCGTGCGCCATGCTCTTTTGCCTAGCCTGTGGGGATTTAGATCTCTCGATTGCTTCGGTTATTGCCTGCTCTGGCGTAGTCACGGCGGTAGCGATTAACGCAACCAGCAGTGTGGTATTGGGTATCGGCGCAGGCTTACTTTCAGGTGTACTCTTTGGTTTGCTAAATGGCTTCGTTATTGCCAAATTGCAGATCAATGCGCTGATAACGACTCTCGCAACGATGCAAATAGCTCGTGGTCTTGGTTATATCATCTCTGACGGTAAGGCGGTTGGGATCACTGAAGAACATTTCTTCACCCTAGGTAACTCCTCTTTACTTGGTATCCCAACGCCAATTTGGTTAACCATAGTCACCTTCGCTATTTTTGCCTTTTTACTAAATCGTACGGTTTATGGGCGCAATACATTAGCGATTGGCGGTAATGAAGAAGCCGCACGATTAGCGGGTGTCAACGTCGTAAAAACTAAAATCATCATTTTCACTATCTCTGGCTTTATCTCTGCGCTCGCTGGGGTCATTTTGGCCGCGCGTATGACCAGCGGTCAGCCGATGACTTCCGTCGGTTTTGAGCTAGTGGTCATCTCTGCTTGTGTGCTCGGTGGGGTATCGCTCAAAGGCGGGATAGGTAAAGTATCTTACGTTATTGCGGGTGTGCTCATCCTCGGTACGGTAGAGAATGCGATGAATCTACTGAATATGTCACCTTTTTCTCAATACGTAGTGCGAGGAACTATTTTGCTCGCGGCGGTTATCTTTGACCGCTATAAACAAAATAAATCCAGCTAGAACCAACCCATTATCACATAACGAAAAAAGGAGGGCTAACATGGGCAGCCCTCCTTTTTTCTAAAAAACTATCCATTGGTTTGACAGTGCTCTTCAGTGACATTTATCGTTGAGGATGGCTTTTTATCTCGAAACAGCTTACACCCATTGCCCGGCGACATAGCCGCTTGACCAACACCATTGGAAATTATAGCCGCCAAGCCAGCCCGTCACATCCATTACCTCACCAATAAAATAGAGGCCCGGAACCGATTTGCATTCCATGGTTTTCGATGAGAGGCAATCGGTGTCTACGCCACCTAATGTGACTTCGGCTGTGCGATAACCTTCAGTACCATTGGGAAGAATCGGCCAATGTTGTAAGTCGTGTGCGATAGCGGTTATTTCGTGTGGGTTTAACTGTTTGAGCGGTTTATCGACAAAAGCTTTGCGCTCAATCAGTACTTCAACTAAACGCTTAGGCAGTACTTTCGCGAGTGTATTTTTTAAGCTTTGATTTGGGTGTGCTTCACGTGATTCATTCAATAGCCGCTCGATGTCTACTTCCGGCACTAAGTTGATACTGACCTTCTGCCCCGCTTTCCAGTAAGAAGAAATTTGCAACACCGCCGGCCCAGATAAACCACGATGAGTAAACAGCAGTGCTTCTTTAAACACTGTGCCATCTTCAGTAGTGATTTCAGTTGGAATGGCAATGCCGGCTAGTTCGGCGAAATCTTCTTTATCTTGTTTATGCAGTGTAAAAGGCACGAGCCCGGCCGTGGTTGGGATCACCGCCAGTCCAAACTGCTCTGCAATTTTGTAACCAAAAGGAGTCGCACCAAGCTTGGGCATCGACAAGCCACCCGTTGCGACCACCAGTGACTGGCACTCGATCGGCCCGTCATTGGTGGTGAGCTGAAAGCCGTTTGGCACCTTATCTATCGATTGAATCTCGACTTGATAACGCTGCTTGACCGTCGGTAAATCGCACTCTTTTAGCAAAATATTGACGATGTCCTTCGCCGAATCAAGGCAAAAGAGCTGGCCATGATCGCGCTCTTCAAACGCAATATTGTATTTACTGACCAGCGAGATAAAGTCCCACTGGCTGTACTGCGATAACGCTGATTTAACGAAATGGGGATTGCGGCATAAATAGTTGGCGGCCGATAGTTCATAATTGGTGAAATTACAGCGACCGCCACCTGAGATCAAAATTTTACGGCCAGGCTTTTTGGCATGATCGAGAACGCATACGCTGCGCCCGCGCAGGCCAGCTTGCGCGGCGCACATTAGCCCGGCGGCGCCAGCACCAATAACGACAACATCAAACGACTGACTCATGCTTTCACCTTCATTTAATTAGACGCACACGCACCTAATGACAAACAAAAAGGATGCAGCGCTAGTGGCGTACATCCTTATCAATGGGGGACATTTTAACGACTAATTGAGTGAAGACAAGGTTAATCCACCAGCGACGGTATTAGACGAGCTGCTCTGCAAGCTCGCGCCCTTTTCCGCGAACGGCGTCAATTGTTTCAGCAAATGTGGCAGATATTGCCAGCACACGAGCATCTGGGTGCTCAGCCAGAAATAAGCGTTTTTCTTTTTCGGTCAGGATATCCCATTGATGGTGGATATCACGGGCAAAATGCAATACACGGGCAAGTTTTGGTGAAAGCTGCGCTTTTTCTGGCTGCGCAGAGTAGGCGATCGCATCGACCATCTCATCAGGAAACTTCCAAGCTTTGGCTAGCTTCGCCCCCAGTACATTCGCATCGGTATGGATGATTTGCTGTTGTGCTTCTAGTTCAACTTCACCAGCATCAACACAAAGGCGAATTTTCAACGCTTCTTGCGGCGCTAATGTGTGGATCATCAATTGGCCAATGTTGTGCAATATTCCGGTAGTAAAGACGCTATTAGCATCGAGTTTACAAGCGGCCCCCAGTTTGCTGGCGATAATGGCAATTTCAAAGGTATCGGACCAATATTGCTGCAGATCCAAGGTGTCAATTTTAGGAAAAGCACTGGATAATACCGATGCCACCACCATAGTTCTCACCGAGCCACTTCCGACACGAATCACCGCATCATTGATAGAGGCCACTGTGCGGCTTCCGCCAAAATGTGCCGAATTTGCAAGGCGAAGCAGCCGCGCACTCAACACTTGTTCCATGGCAATTTTTTTTGTGAGCGCACCAAAATCGACCTCTTCCTTATTAACCATTTCGAGTAGTTCTTGTAATACTTGTTGAATACGAGGTAACTCATTCAAACGTGCGAGCAGTGCTTTTTCATCCATTATTTTTCTCCTTTCGATTGCTCTTGCTAATAATAGTCGCCGCACAATGAAGATGCATAATAGTGAAGAAATAAGTCGATGACTTTATACAGACGATAAAAAAGGAGCACGATAGCTCCTTTAATCAATACAATGACTGGCTCAGTTATACGATACAAGCCGCGAAAGTTGTCACCGCCAGCAATGACATCGACAAGATAAACAGCGCTCTAACGCGATCACACTTGCCCGTAAATAGGGGATCGTGGTGATGGTGATACTCTTTACCTTTCAAATAATGGAAAAGACGAACCTGCTTGGTGACATTACCGTGAGTGGTAAAAAAGCCACCGCCATCCACTTGTTGATAAAGCAATGGATGAGCTTCACGCATGATGTAAATAAGTGAGCGTAGCGCCGTAAGATACCTGACTAGGTTAACCCCAGTGACCAGCATTAGCGCAAATAAAATTGTATCTCCAGTGATCATCTTTTCCTCCCTACACCTTTGCATAGAACCCAAAGAAAAAGACGATCGCTTCATACTCTTTCTGCTGCGATTACACAGCTTGGGTATCCATTACAGAAGATGAGCCGGCTTTTGCCATTGCGGCTAGGTCTTTGTCGATGAAGAACAGCGCCTTACCATCATCACCCACAAGCTCTAGCTTATCTAAAATCCCTTTAAACAACTTCTCTTCTTCATGTTGCTCCGCAACGTACCACTGAAGGAAGTTAAACGTTGAGTAGTCTTGAGATGTGAACGCCGCATGAGCGAGTTTATTAATCTGCTGAGTAATCATCTGCTCATGTTGATAAGTTTCGCGAAACACTTCACCAAGGCTCGTAAACTTATGTTTTGGCGCTGCGATCGCACCAAGGATAGGCAGTGCACCCGTTTCACTCACGTAGGTGAATAAACGCTGCATGTGCTGCATTTCTTCTACGGCATGAGCGCGTAAAAACTCGGCAGCACCTTCAAATCCTTTATCTTCACACCAAGCACTCATTTGTAAGTATAGATTGGATGAAAAAAATTCCAGATTAATTTGTTCATTCAGTTTTTCAACCATAGCTTGTGACAACATGTCGACTCCTAGTTTATGTAACGATTTGAATTGACTATACCATGAACCTCACCATAACACTTTGAGTCAGGTATGCGGATATGAGATCACGGCGACAAAAAACTCTCGGCCTCAGTGCTAATCTTTAATCAGTACCCCATCAGGAGATAATACAATGAGTTATCAACATATTTTGGTTGCCATTGATCTTTCAGAAGACAGTAAACTCTTAGTCGACAAAGCTGTTGCACTGGCAAAACCACTCGATGCTGACGTTTCTTTCATTCACATTGATGTCAACTATGCCGAGCTGTATACCGGACTCATTGATATCAATTTAGCAGAAACTCAACATCACGCGATGGAAGCGTCACAAAAGCAGCTGCAAGCCTTAGCGGAACACGCGCAATACCCTATCCGCCATACACTAGTAGGCAGCGGCGACCTCAGTAATGAGCTCTGCGAAACCATCGCTGAATTCAGTGTTGATTTGGTGGTCTGCGGTCATCATCAAGATTTTTGGAGCAAGTTACTCTCATCCACTCGGCAACTGATTAACTGTTCGCCAGTCGACATGCTTGTAATACCACTTCACGACTGACGACAAGCCAAAACTCGGTTAGACTGCGGGTTATTTACTGTTCAGCGTTGTTTGTTATGGCCTATCTCTCTGCAGTCACCCTACTTTGGGCATTTTCATTTAGCTTGATCGGCGTTTATCTCGCCGGTCAAGTTGATTCTTGGTTCGCGGTTTGGATGCGCGTTGCATTAGCGAGCTTAGTATTTCTACCTTTGATCAGGTTTAAAACCGTTCCCGCTCCGTTGATCGCTAAGTTGATGACCATTGGTGGAATTCAACTGGGCCTGATGTACTGTTTCTACTATCAATCATTTTTACTGCTATCGGTTCCTGAAGTTTTGCTGTTTACGGTGTTTACACCAATCTACGTCACGCTGATCTACGATCTACTGAAAGGCCGCTTTTCTCCGTGGTACTTAGTGACGGCGGCCATTGCCGTAATCGGTGCCGTTTTTATTAAATTTGCGGCAATAAACGAGCACTTTTTGCTGGGCTTTTTGGTGGTGCAAGGGGCTAACCTCTGTTTTGCTATCGGCCAAGTGGCTTATAAATACCTCATGGAAAAAGAGACCATTACTTTAGCGCAACACAGCGTATTCGGTTATTTCTACTTAGGTGCATTGGTGGTAGCAAGCGTGGCATTTTTACTGTTTGGTAATAGTGAAAAACTGCCCACTACCTCTTTGCAATGGGGTATTTTGATCTACTTAGGGGTAATTGCTTCTGGGCTTGGTTACTTCGTGTGGAACAAAGGAGCCTGTTTAGTCAATGCAGGCGCATTAGCGATTATGAATAATGCGCTGGTTCCCGCCGGATTAGTGGTGAACATTCTGATTTGGAATCGCGACGTAGATTTAATCCGCCTTGCAATTGGCGGCGTGATCATTTTGTTCTCACTGTGGGTCAATGAAACTTGGGTAAAGCGCAAAGTCGCTGCCAGCCGTACTCACTGAATCAGGTTGAGCGTTAAAAACAACAAAGCCCGCAATCATCGCGGGCTTTGTTGTTGAAAAAGGGGCTATCGTGGCTCGGTTTAACTCACCATCTGTTTTCAGTAAACCATATATTTTTAGTAAACTATCTGTTTTTAGTGAATCTGCCGTTGTAGTGAACGTTCACTAACCGAAGAAATTCGTTGATTCACATCGGCAAACTTTACTTGTAATGCAGGGTGTTTCTTTAACAGTTTTTGCTGCTGTTTCAGCACTTTTTCTAACTTCTTCAGTACTTTTTTTTGTTTTTTTAACGCTTTCTTGTTCTGTTTTTCCGATCGCTTGGCGGCCTTTTTACCTTTGTCCGTCATGCCATTTGACGTACCAGAGCGCAGTTGTTTCTTCCCTTCCGAAACAAGCTTTGTCGATGCACTCGGAATAGCAGCAGGCTTACACAGCGTGTTTTTATCCGATGATGAACGAGCACATGAGCGACAAAGAAATTTTGGCGCAGCCACAATCTGATGGATATCCCCAAGCTGGCTAGTAATATCGTGTCGGTTCAATTTGCATAAACGCTTATTCATGTACGCCTCGATCACGAATAGGAATAATTATTAGTTAGATATACAATTCCAAACACGATTAAGCAAGCACTAAATTACATCTATGGGCCATGAGATTTTCTCGCCAAAGCTAACGTATTGAATGCGTTAGATCATCGCCGCTTTCACATACACATCAAAACGATTTTTCTTGGTTTCAATCGCCATACTCGGCTTTTGTTTGTCTAGCCAATCGGCATAGTCAGGGCGCTTCACCACCACGCGTTTGGTCGCCAAACTCAAGGCTGGGTTTAATAATGCATCAGCATCCAAGTCAGCGCCCACCAGCGATTGAAAGACGCGCATCTCCTTTTTTACCAAAGCCGTTTGTTTTTTACTTTCCGGGTGCGGGTACATGGGGTCAAGATACACCACATCTGGCTTTACAAAATTTTCATCTTGCGCCAGTTTTTCGAGCGCATCATGACTCGAAGCGTGAAGTAACGACATTCGCTCGCTTACCCAGCCGCCAATCTCTGCATCTTGCTTGGCACGCTCTAAACCATCATCGAGCAGCGCGGCCACAACGGGATGCCGCTCGACCATTTGCACTTTACAGCCGAGCGAGGCCAACACAAATGCATCACGACCTAACCCGGCCGTTGCATCTAACACGGTAGGTGTCGCTCCTTTGTTTAGTCCAGCAGCTTTGGCTATCGACTGACCTTTACCGCCACCAAATTTACGTCGGTGAGCAACCGCCCCCGTGACTAAATCGACATAAATAGCGCCGAGTTTAGGCTCATCCAGTTTACGCAACTCAAGACGATACTGAGTTAATACCAAGGCAAATGGGCTCTCAGCGCATGGTTTTAATCCCCAACGCGCGGCTAATGTATCCAAATGTGCTTGCTGAGCAGGAACTTCGCAAATCAGTTGTAGCTGCAAGTTAACTCCGAAACAAAAGAAATAATGATGAGGCTTGAGTTTACCCAATTTTCACTGACGTGACTAAAGCTTATCGCTTTTCTTAAACGGCGGCTTACGAGAAACAACGACCAGTGATAAACTGAGCGAACCGTTTCAATGATAAGGATGCTGTGATGCAAGCCACTACCGCTAAACTGGACGAACTCGACCGCGCCATTTTAAAAATTTTAATGGACGATGCACGCACGCCCTACGCAGAAATGGCCAAGCAGTTCAACGTTAGTCCTGCCACTATCCATGTTCGCATTGAAAAGATGAAATCGGCCGATATCATTCAGGGTACGGAAGTGATCGTCAATACCAAAAAATTGGGTTATGACGTGTGTTGTTTTATCGGTATCAATCTCAATGCCGCGCGAGACTACCATTCGGCGCTCGCCAAACTCAATGCGCTGGATGAAGTGGTGGAAGCCTATTACACTACAGGAGCCTATAATATTTTTGTGAAGTTAATGTGCCGCTCGATTGAGGAATTACAATTTGTGCTGATCGACAAATTACAGGCAATTGATGAAGTGCAATCCACAGAGACGCTTATTTCCTTGCAGAACCCGATTAACCGAAATGTGAATCCTTAATCACCGAAGCCGCAAACACCACGCAATAAAAAGCCCGAAACTAAATTCCGGGCTATGACATCGGTACTGATAATAAATTATTTGCTCAGATAAGTTAAAAGCTCTTCAGCCGAAATACCCTGCTTTGCCAATTCCTTCGCCATGATTTCGACTTGCTCGCCTTTACGCGCTTCAATCACTTGTTGAAACTGAAAGACTAAATCACGCAGAACTGGTAGTGGTACTTGTTTGGCGGCACTGCGAATACGCTCACTACTTTGGTTGCCTAATTCATTCAGCAATTTTCCGAACATGACCTTTTCTGGAGACTCGTCGAGTTGTTCCCAAATTCGAGCCATTTCATAGGTTGTCATTGACATTGTTGTTTCGTTTCCAAAGTGCAATTGAAATAATTAAGTGGCTAAATATACACCCGTTAAAAAGAATATAAAACAGCAGGTGACAATTTATTAATTCACCACTAATTGATGCCAATAACGCCCTGCTTTAGAAAACAGGATAAACAACGCTGGCGCAATCAGCCACATTTGCAGTGCAATTAATATCTGAGGTTCTAACCCAACACGCTGCATGGTACCAACTAACAGGCCAGCACCACTCATCTGAAACAAACCAAGCAGTGCTGCGGCGGTTCCCGCACGGTCACCAAATGGCGCCAGTGCTTTTCCTGCGGCCGCTCCCAGAATCCAAGCAAAACCGATTGATGACATAAAAATGGGCAGCATAAAGGCAATCGCCGTTTTCTGTTGTGCCAGCGCGACCATGGTAGTCCCCGCAACCAATAGCGTGCCAATTCCAACCACCAGCGCCATATGGGTACCAAACCTATCCATAAATTTCGGCGCACTTAGGCAGGCAACGATATTAATGATGGCATTGAGTCCAAACCAGAAAGTAAATTCATTCATGGTCAATCCATAACCTTCCATTAATACCACTGGGGCAGAAGTGACATAGGCTAAAATAACCGCCATCGCTAACATACATAATGAAGCATGGAAGAGAAAAGATGGTGTTTTCAATACGGACCAGTAACGCGATAACTTAAAGAACGCTTGCTGTTCGGTGGCTTGCGGGTTGGTTTCTTTCATACCAATCACCATCATTAAACCCGCGACCACGGCAAAACCAGCCATAAAGCTGAAGTTACTGCGCCAGCCAAATTGCTGAGTTAACCAACTACCAAGGATTGGCGCTAATGCAGGAATAAAACAGATTGCACCATTTAAGTAGCTGATCATTTTGCCGCTACGTTGTGGGCCAAAAATATCGCGAACTGTTGCAAAAGCCGCTACCGATGTCGCGCACGCACCGAAGCCTTGTAGTAGCCGAGCCATCAGCATCCATTCAATACTTTGAGCGGCCCACGCCAAGCAAGCACTCAATGCATAAATACTGACCCCTCCTAATGCAACAGTTCGACGACCGAGTTTGTCCGCTAGCGGACCAGCAAAGAGCTGACCGACTCCCATAGCAAACAGAAGCCAAGTAATCGTATCTTGTGCATAAGCGTGTTCCACGTGAAACGTTTGAGAAATTTGCGGTAAAGCTGGTAGATAAATATCAATCGCTAACGGGCTAAACAGAACCAACAAAATCAGTAATGCCAATTGACGCTTGCTATGCGCGTCAGAGGTTATTTGCTTCACGAAACACTCCAGTAATGAGAAAGAACACACTTTTACAACTGAGCCATAATAGAGCAATGATGATATGAATAGAAATGGCTTATACTCATCACAATTATTCCCAAATGGAAATACAGATGAATATAGAAAAATTAGCCAGAATCGATCTTAATTTACTTGTTTGTCTGTCGGTACTGCTAGAAGAACTGAACGTCACGCGCGCTGCTCGTCGCCTCTGTTTGAGTCAATCTGCCGTCAGTAAATCGCTTGCCAAGCTTCGTCAGCAGTTTAATGACCCGTTGTTTATTCGTAATTCACATGGCTTAAAGGCAACGCCGCAAGCGCTCTATCTCAAACCCAAACTCGACACTCTCATCAATCAGCTCGAGCTACTCACTCAACCACAACAATTTTCACCACAAAGCAGTGAATACCGTTTTCATATTGCGGCAGTAGAAAGCGTCTACCCATTAATTCTCCCTCATTTTTTGCCCGCTATTTTCAGCCAAGGTCCAAATCTCAACATCAACACTCACTCATGGAACGATCAAACCTTTAAGAAATTGCAGCTTGGTGAGTTGGATTTAGGCATTACCGGCAAGGACATTGATATCAATGATGCCAAATTAACAATGCTGCCACCCAGTGATATCTGTGAGCAAGAGATCTATCGAGATAGCCAAATGTGCGTGGTACGTAAAGACCACCCAGCATTACGAGACAATTGGACGTTAGAGCGCTATTTATCGCTACGTCACGTACAAGTGCGCTGCGATGGTAATGATCGCTGGCTACTCGACTATCGCTTGGCGGATATCGGCCGGGAAAGGGACATCGCAATTACAGTACCGGATTTCAATAGTGCCGCCAGCCTTTGTACTTATACTGATTTTATCTTTACCGCGCCGAGCCACTTCACCCACCTAGTAGCCAAGCAGATGGATCTCGTCGTTTTGCCATTACCGATGGAATTTCCACCTATGGCTTATACGTTATTTTGGCACAGAGACAGAGAAAGTGACCCCGCATTGAGCTGGTTAAGGCAGATGATCCAAACCAAAACACTGCATCTCAGATGAAGCTGCGGTTTGCGCCAGTTCGATAAAAAGAGTAGCTTATTGAAGCTCGTCCCCATCGCCACAACCCCATAGACACAATAATAAAGTCAGGGTTTGCTATGGATTTGCACAGTTCCCTACACCTACAACGGACGGTTATGAGAAAGGATATAACACAGATGCATGATTCAATCGCACAACGCGTATCAGCCTTACGTGGCTGGCTCACACAACAAGGGCTTGATGCCATCATCATTCCACACGAAGATGAATATCTCGGGGAATATGTACCGCAACACAACGAACGCCTGCATTGGTTAACTGGTTTTACTGGCTCGGCAGGCGCGGCTGTGGTCACCCACGATAGCGCGGCTATTTTTGTGGATGGCCGCTATACCGTGCAAGTTCGTAAACAAGTGCCAGAGGCAACCTTTGAGTACCGTCACTTTATTGAAGAGCCCGTTCTCGATTGGCTCCAAAGCGCATTGGTCTCAGGTAGTAAAGTGGGATTTGATCCGTGCATGCATCGAGCAAGCTGGCTTAAAGCAGCACAGGCAAAATTGTCTGATGAGTTACAGCTTATTGCCGTCGGCAGTAATCCAATCGATGAGTTATGGAAGGACCGTCCTAGCGCTGCAATTTCAGCAGTGCGCTTGATGGGTAATGAACTCGTCGGTATCAGTAGCCATGATAAGCGTGAGCAAATAGCTCATCAGCTGAGTAAGAAAAAGATTGATGCGGCGGTACTGACAGAACTTGATTCCATCTGCTGGCTGCTAAATATCCGTGGCCTTGATGTTTCCCGATTACCAGTATTACTTTCCCATGCCATTATTTATGCTGACTCCAGCGTCGATTTCTTCCTTGACCCTGCTCGTCTTCCTGCGGAATTTGCCAAGCATGTCGGTGGCGGCGTTCGCGTTCACCATCCAGATCAATTAGAAAAGCAGCTTAACTTACTCGCAGGTAAAAAGGTGATGATCGATCCTGCTACCAGTAATGCATGGTTTACGCTGACTTTACAAAATTCCGCTGCTGAAATCATTAATGACGCCGATCCGTGCTTACTGCTAAAAGCAGCAAAAAACACAACCGAAGTCTCTGGAATGAAAGCGTGCCACGTGCGTGATGGTGTGGCGATGACGAAATTTCTTGCTTGGTTGGATAATGAAGTGGCTAGCCAAAGACTGCACGACGAAGGCTATTTATCTGACCGCTTACAAGCATTTAGAGAGGAAGATCCAACTCTAGCCGATCTTAGTTTTGATACTATTTCAGCAGCAGGCAGTAATGCAGCTATGTGCCATTACAACCACATCAACCAAGTAAAACCAGGACAATTAGCTCAAGACTCACTTTATCTTGTCGATTCTGGCGGCCAATATTGTGACGGTACGACTGACATTACGCGTACCATTGCTATTGGTAACCCCAGTGAAGAGATGAAAAAACAGTTCACTTTAGTGCTTAAAGGTCATATTGCACTAGCCAGAGCACGCTTTCCAAAAGGCACTTGTGGTCATCAGCTTGATGTGCTTGCCCGTCAGCACCTATGGGCTAATGGCTTCGATTATGATCATGGCACTGGTCATGGAGTCGGCCACTTTTTGAGTGTCCATGAAGGGCCACAACGCATCAGCAAAGTTTTCAACAACGTCGCACTGCTTCCGGGTATGGTACTGTCGAACGAACCCGGTTATTACCGTGCCGATGCGTTTGGCATTCGTATAGAAAACTTAGAACTGGTGGTCGAAGTTGAAACACAAGGTGATTTCTCTGTGTTGGGGTTTGAGTCACTCACGCGTTGCCCGATTGATAAGCGCGCGATCAACATCAATATGTTAACTCGACCAGAGCTCACATGGCTAAATGACTACCATCAAAAAGTATGGGATCAAGTTGGTCCACTCGTTGAGGGTGATAACAAAGCGTGGTTGCGCCAAGCGACGCTGCCTATTGAGCATGATTAAACAACAGCATGATAAAACAAATGCGCTGTAGGTAGTTTATCTGTAGTAACTTAACCTAGAAAGATGAAAGGCGACCTCGAGTCGCCTTTACTTTAACTTATGATTCTCTTAACTCGAACTCACCTTAATTAGCTAAATCATCATACTTTAATGCATCCATATGTTTCACGTGAAACGTGCAAGCCATAATCTCATCCAGAATAGGCAGCATGCCAATCTCGCCACACGACTTCAAAACCTTGCCCTTTAACAGCGGCGGCAACTTGTGCGGCTGTACGTTCATCGCTAATCACAAATTGCTCAAGTTCGGTCTCTTGCATTGCATAACCTCCAGGCTGTGTTTTTGATCCCGCCGATATGCTGGTGATCCCAAGTGGGATGAGCTTATCCCTAAAGTGCGCCGATTCGCGGGTAGAAAGCGAGAGTTCCACTTCTGAATTTAGCAAGCGAAATGCACAGATGAGCTGAACCAGTTGCTTGTCAGACATAACCGATTTAGGTTGCAGACCACCTTCACAAGGTCGCAAGCGAGGAAACGAAATCGAATAGCGCGTCTTCCAATATCTCTTTTCAAGATAATCCAGGTGAGCGGCCACGTAAAAACAATCGGCCCGCCAATCTTCCAAGCCAATCAAAGCGCCAAGACCAATCTTATCAATCCCTGCCCGGGCAAGTCGGTCCGGTGTTTCAAGGCGAAAGTTAAAATCCATTTTGTTGCCTCGCAGATGATGTAAAGCGTAAGTCGATGGATGATAAGTCTCTTGATATACCATTACCGCATCTAAACCTAAGCTCTTTAGCTCCGCATACTGCGCTTGCTGAAGCGGTTGAACCTCCATAGCAACATAGCTGACTTCACGCTTTATCAACGGCAGTATCTGCCGGAAATAGTTCATGCCTACTTTGGTTTCATGCTCACCGGTTACCAACAACACATTCTCAAACTGCATCTGCTTGATAACTGCCAATTCACGTTCAACTTCATGCAAACTTAATGTACGCCGCTTAATGCGATTCTCCATCGAAAATCCACAATAAGTGCACGCATTGGCACACAAATTTGAAAGATAAAGCGGGATATAAAAAGAAAGAGTATTGCCAAAGCGTTGCCTCGTCAGTGCGTAAGAAAGTTGCGCTAACTGCTCGATATAAGGCTCAGCAGCAGGAGAGATTAATGCCTTAAAATCCTCCAAATCGCGCTTCTCTTTATGCAATGCTCGCTCGACATCTGACGCTGTTTTGGAACGGATTGATAACGCAATATCGTCCCAATCGAGTTGTTTGAAACGTTCTAAAAAGCTCATCGCTATTGATCCAAAAATGCAGTTAGAGGGCTGGATGCGATAGCATGATGAACCTGAGTTGCAAGCCCAGCCTCATAGGCCATTCGACCCGACTCCACCGCCAACTTAAATGCCAACGCCATTTGTATCGGATCGCGCGCGGCCGCAATTGCGGTGTTAACTAAGACAGCATCCGCGCCCAATTCCATCGCAAAAGCCGCATGCGAAGGCGCGCCAATACCGGCATCAATAATCACGGGTACACGAGCTTGGTTAATGATGATTTCTAAAAAATCTCGTGAGACCAGTCCCTTATTCGATCCAATTGGCGCACCTAATGGCATTACGGCCGCGCACCCCACTTCCTCTAAACGCTTACACAACACGGGGTCAGCATGGCAATAAGGTAATACGATAAATCCATCTTTCACCAATTGTTCCGCTGCTTTTAACGTTTCGATAGGGTCAGGCATCAGATACTTAGGATCGGGATGAATTTCTAGCTTCAGCCACGATGTCGATAACGCTTCACGCGCTAAATGGGCAGCAAAAATCGCATCCTTCGCATTTTTCGCACCCGATGTGTTGGGTAAAAGATGGACGCCTGACTCGATAAGTGGCGCTAAAATATCATCATTTAATTGATTAAGATCGACTCGCTTTAATGCCATCGTCGCCATTTGTGAACCAGCTATGGCAATAGCTTTTGTCATTAACTCTCGGTTGGCAAATTTCCCCGTACCAGTGAACAGGCGAGATTCAAACTGTTTATTCGCTATCGTTAACATTTAGCCTCCTGCAATGGCTTGAAACAGCGATATTTGATCGCCTTCACTTAATAGGGTCGTTGACCACGCACTACGTGGCACCACGCTCTGATTCAGGGCAAACACACAACCGGTAATAGTGATCGAAAGCAGTTTGGTGAGATCCGCAATACTGGTTCCCGCTGAAACTTGATGAAACTGCTGATTAATCTTGATCGTTATATCTGACATGTGGCTTCTCCCTTTATCTGATCAGCCTGTGGGTACCCACACACCTCGCACTGAGGATCTTTAACAACATTTAAGGTTTGGAATTGAAACAAATGAGCATCAAACAGTGTCAGTTGGTTAGCATTACGCATCGTCTGTCGAGTCAATATCATGATGGCTTGTAAAGCTTGCAGGGTTCCGATGATTCCGACGACAGGCCCCAGAATACCGAATTCATCACAACGCTGCGCGGCAGGCAGTTCGCTATCAGGCACTAAACAGTGATAACAAGGTGACAACGGCAGTTGATCAAAAGCAATGACTTGCCCCTTCCATCCAATAGCCGAACCTGAAATCAATGGCTTAATTAGTTTACGGCACAACTGGTTAATTTGCTGACGACTGTAGATGTTATCCGTGCAGTCAAGAACGACATCAGCATTAAGCACTTCCAGTTCGAGCTGAGTACCAATAAGGCGTTTAGATATCGCTCTTACTCTGCAATCAAGGTTGATGGCTTTAATTTGCTCTGCCATCGCATCGACTTTGGTTTGACCAATTTGCCTCTCTCGGTAGATCACCTGCCGAGGTAAGTTGCTGCTTTCAACTCGGTCATCATCCACTATTACCAGTTGTCCAATACCAGCACTCGCCAAATACAAAACGGCCGCAGACCCTAAACCACCACAACCAATAACCAGCACTCGGCTATCAAGTAAAGATTGCTGTCCATTCTCACCTATTTCAGGGAGCGCAAGTTGCCTTTGATAACGGATAAATTGTGCATCAGAAAGCATAATCACATACCTCCTCAGCACTACTTGGTAATCGGTTTTGTATGATCTGATTGAAACTATCAATGACCAACTGAGGTGATTTTGCTTCTGTTACTGCACGTACAACGGCCAAGCCTGATACATCGCACTGCCAAACTTGCAATGCGTTCTCTAGGTTAATTCCGCCAATTGCAACTGTGGGTATTTTTGCACTTACAACTTCATCTGAGTTGGCGGCACAACTTAAACTCTCAATTAGCAGCTGGTAAAGTTTCAACCTAACAAGCCCCTGTGGCTTAGAGGGCATAATTTTGGTGGGGGTTGGGAATATGTGACCCAAAGCGATATAGCTGGGATTTAGTGAAGCGATGTTCAGAATCTCATAATAGCCGTGAGTTGAAATGCCTAAACAGATCCCAGCTTGAGCAATTTGTGCTAAATCTGCATTGGTGAGATCTTCTTGTCCAAGATGAATGCCAAAAGCACCATGCTTTATCGCAAGCTGCCAATGATCATTAATAAAAACCTGTGCTTGATAGGCTTGTCCAAGCTCAATAGCGGCGATAATTTGTGATTCGAGATCAGGATGTGTTGAATCTTTTATTCGCAGTTGGATTGTCTTTACATCAAACTTCAATAACCGCTCGACCCACTCAGCGCTATCCACAACAGGGTAAAGGCCAATATTTTTGTCTATCTTTGGAAAACAGATATGATTTTGTTTATCGTCAGCAAAGATGCCAGCTACTGAATGTTGTAGCTGAGGAAAATATCGGCTATCCGTTGGCCATGTTTCACGTGAAACACTCATTGCCGCGCGAGCAACCACTAAAGCATCCTCTAGCGGAAAGTCGAGACACAACAATGATAGAACCCAAGCAAAGTGCTCACTCTTTGCATCAGCAGCATGAGCAGCATGAGCATTCGTAGAATATCTTATACTACGCAGCTCTTCTCCGTGATACCACTCATCAACATAGTCGTGTGAGTCAGCAGCTGTAAGCCCTATCTTGACCAAACAAGTTTCTCGTTTCTGGGAGTGCTCAAATGGCATTTGAGCGCAAAAATTGACTTGGTATTGCAAGAATAAATTGGGCTTATCAGTTAAAACACTTAGCGCATCTTCGCACGAGGCTAAGCAATCGCTGCCAATCAAAGATGAGTATGAAGGCGTTACTAATTGACAATATAAAGTTGGGCTGGCACCCAAAAAAATATCATCGATATCAAAACCATGATGCTTGGCCAATAGCAAAACCTGTTGTACTTGAGCAGTCAACGCAATGTCATCACGGGGGATAAGTAATTGAATCATCTAATTACTCCTCGCTAACGACTGACTGTTGACTAACAGCAGGATGATAAAGCTCTGATCCTGAGGCTTTAAACTCTTGCGATTTCTGTCTCATGCCTTGTAACGGGTCATCTAGCAGCGTAATGGAAATGAGCGCATCAGCAGCAACTTGCTTGGTATCTAGCGCATACTCTCGAACCTCTTGAGAGATTTTCATCGAGCAGAATTTCGGCCCGCACATAGAGCAAAAATGCGCGACTTTACCAGACTCTTGCGGAAGAGTTTCATCGTGAAAAGCACGCGCTGTAACTGGGTCTAATGCAAGATTGAATTGGTCTTCCCAACGAAACTCAAAACGTGCTTTCGATAACGCATTATCGCGCACTTGTGCTCCCGGGTGCCCTTTCGCAAGGTCTGCAGCATGTGCTGCCAATTTATAAGTAATTAAACCCGTTTTAACATCTTCTTTGTTTGGTAAACCAAGGTGCTCTTTCGGTGTTACATAGCAAAGCATCGCGCAGCCATACCAGCCAATCATCGCAGCACCAATACCGGAAGTGATGTGATCATATCCCGGAGCAATATCGGTAGTTAATGGGCCCAAAGTATAGAATGGCGCTTCATGGCAATGCTTTAATTGTTCATCCATATTCTCTTTAATCAAATGCATGGGGATATGGCCAGGGCCTTCAATAATGACCTGTACATCATATTCCCACGCTATTTTGGTCAACTCACCTAAAGTGCGCAGCTCTGCAAATTGTGCTTCATCGTTAGCATCGGCAATGGATCCTGGCCGTAGTCCATCCCCTAAGGAAAGGGCGACGTCATACTTGGCGCAAATTTCACAAATTTCACGGAAATGAGTGTAAAGAAAACTCTCAGTATGATGGGCTAAACACCATTTAGCGATAATAGAGCCGCCACGCGAAACGATGCCCGTAACACGTTTCGCGGTCATTGGCACATAACGAAGCAATAAACCAGCATGAATTGTAAAGTAATCAACACCTTGTTCCGCTTGCTCGAGTAAGGTATCGCGCATTACTTCCCATGATAAATCCTCCGCAATACCATTTACTTTTTCCAATGCTTGATACATGGGCACAGTGCCAATCGGTACGGGACTATTACGCAAAATCCATTCTCGAGTTTCGTGAATATTGCGCCCAGTAGAGAGATCCATCACGGTATCCCCACCCCAGCGGGTTGCCCATACCAATTTTTCAACCTCTTCTTCAATTGATGAAGAGACGGATGAGTTACCGATATTCGCATTCACTTTGACGAGAAAATTACGACCAATGATCATCGGCTCTGATTCAGGATGGTTAATATTCGACGGGATGATGGCTCGTCCTTCGGCAACTTCACGACGCACAAACTCAGGAGTTATTTGCTTTGGTAAATTAGCCCCCAAATGAATCCCTGCATGTTGCTGGCTCAGCTGTGCATCCATACACTCTCCACGTCGCGTATTTTCGCGAATGGCAATGTATTCCATTTCGGGTGTGATAACACCTTGCCGCGCATAATGAAGTTGAGTAACGCACTTCCCTTTCTTTGCTCGGCGTATGGCTGGCAGGTTCCCATAACGTAGTTCGTCCAATGTATCATCAGATAAACGTTCTTTAGTGTAAGCAGAACTGACCTCATCAAGCCACTCGGTATCATCCCGATCAGCGATCCATTTTTCCCTTAATTTAGGCAAACCTTGATATAAGTCGATAGTATGAGATGGGTCGGTATAGACACCTGAAGTGTCATAAACACATATAGATTCATTCGGTTGATAAATCGGTGAGGACTTTGTGCCTCCGACCAAGCTGTCAGCTAGTTTAATCTCACGCATTGGCACGCGGATATCCGAACGTGAACCAGTAATATAGATTTTAGAAGAATTTGGGTAGGGTTCGACAGACAATGTGTCAATGAATTGTTTGGCTTTCAGTCTCGCTTGTTTGCGACTCGACATAGCATCTTCCTTTTTTGTACTAGGGATAAATGCTTGACGGATTAATGCACAAGAGTTGATCAAAATGGAATTTTGATCTTAAGGATATAACGCTAGATAGATCACCAGCAGGTTATAGTCTCTTGTTCCCTTCGCAGGTATTAGCCTGATCAGGTTCAACGGATCCCGAAAATACGGTCTCAGCCTTATGGCACTCCGACAAGTTGAGTCACGATTATAGGGAAAGACTATCCATTAACCAAGATGAAATTATGATTTCGTTAACTTCTCATCAACAACTGGAAACCTATCCAAGCCGCTGAGATACTTAACACCACGTTTAATAAGACATTAACACCCATTTTCAGAAAGGCTCCTTGCTGCATCAGCAATACATTATCCATAGAGAATGTAGAAAATGTGGTTAATGCACCCAAGAAACCCAAACCAATAATCTGGCGCCATGGCTCAGTTGCAAGTAATTCACTCTCAAAAGCAGCGATCAATAATCCCATAATAAATGAGCCGACAACGTTAACGGTGAGCGTTCCATAAGGAAACCCGCGTCCTAACAAGAACACACATAGCTCGGTAACTAGATAACGTGCACATGCGCCAAATGCGCCACCTAATGCAATAAAACCTAAAATAGACAGCTGTCCCATAACGAATTCCTAAAAGTAACCGTCGTTATTTTAACCGCTAAGCATAATAAATCGAACCTAATTACTAAAATAATCAAGGAAAGTTATGCTGATAATCTAGTGCTTTTAAAAAGTTACATCAGTCACTTACTGAGTAAATGGATAAGCTAAACCGCTCTTAATGTCAATTGAAGTAACAATATGATCTAATTAAGGCTATTTCACGCTCGGGATCGCTTTCTTGGATACAGCTTGAGTACAGAGAGCTGGCCACAAAAATGTGCCGAAGGGATGAGGTAAACGGAATTAGTTAATTTTTCGGATTGTTATTATAGAGGAAGTGAACAGATAGCAAAAAGCCTCAGCATTTCTGCGGAGGCTTGATAGATGGCAGGGGTGGAGAGATTCGAACTCCCAACACGCGGATTTGGAATCCGCTGCTCTGCCAGTTGGAGCTACACCCCTAAATAATTTATGCTTCTCATTGAAGAAAACCTCAACATGACTGCTGAGGCTCTTAATAAGTGGCGGAGCGGACGGGACTCGAACCCGCGACCCCCGGCGTGACAGGCCGGTATTCTAACCAACTGAACTACCGCTCCGCAGCGTGTCTGGTTAGACAATATTCAAAGCCTGGCGATGTCCTACTCTCACATGGGGAGACCCCACACTACCATCGGCGCTGTTGTGTTTCACTTCTGAGTTCGGCATGGA
>NZ_CAWNTB010000075.1:0-5434 GCF_963877065.1 Vibrio sp. V01_P9A10T6 | reverse complement strand
GCTCTTTAACAATATAAACCTATCAATCTGTGTGGGCACTCGTTGATGATAATCAAAAAAGATTTATCAATGAACTGAGTGACCAATCAGAATCAAGTTTACTTGATTTTGGCACAGTCAATTCATTGTTGTTCTGTTGGAACAGCAATAGCTTTAAAATTACTTTTTTACTTTCGAGTAAGAGCAGTTTTGAAGTCAGTATTCATTGAGCCGGTCTTAGGACCAACAAAACTTTAATTGAAGAGTTTGATCATGGCTCAGATTGAACGCTGGCGGCAGGCCTAACACATGCAAGTCGAGCGGCAGCACAGAGGAACTTGTTCCTTGGGTGGCGAGCGGCGGACGGGTGAGTAATGCCTAGGAAATTGCCCTGATGTGGGGGATAACCATTGGAAACGATGGCTAATACCGCATGATGCCTACGGGCCAAAGAGGGGGACCTTCGGGCCTCTCGCGTCAGGATATGCCTAGGTGGGATTAGCTAGTTGGTGAGGTAATGGCTCACCAAGGCGACGATCCCTAGCTGGTCTGAGAGGATGATCAGCCACACTGGAACTGAGACACGGTCCAGACTCCTACGGGAGGCAGCAGTGGGGAATATTGCACAATGGGCGCAAGCCTGATGCAGCCATGCCGCGTGTATGAAGAAGGCCTTCGGGTTGTAAAGTACTTTCAGTCGTGAGGAAGGTGGTGTTGTTAATAGCAGCATCATTTGACGTTAGCGACAGAAGAAGCACCGGCTAACTCCGTGCCAGCAGCCGCGGTAATACGGAGGGTGCGAGCGTTAATCGGAATTACTGGGCGTAAAGCGCATGCAGGTGGTGGATTAAGTCAGATGTGAAAGCCCGGGGCTCAACCTCGGAACCGCATTTGAAACTGGTTCACTAGAGTACTGTAGAGGGGGGTAGAATTTCAGGTGTAGCGGTGAAATGCGTAGAGATCTGAAGGAATACCGGTGGCGAAGGCGGCCCCCTGGACAGATACTGACACTCAGATGCGAAAGCGTGGGGAGCAAACAGGATTAGATACCCTGGTAGTCCACGCCGTAAACGATGTCTACTTGGAGGTTGTGGCCTTGAGCCGTGGCTTTCGGAGCTAACGCGTTAAGTAGACCGCCTGGGGAGTACGGTCGCAAGATTAAAACTCAAATGAATTGACGGGGGCCCGCACAAGCGGTGGAGCATGTGGTTTAATTCGATGCAACGCGAAGAACCTTACCTACTCTTGACATCCAGAGAAGCCAGCGGAGACGCAGGTGTGCCTTCGGGAACTCTGAGACAGGTGCTGCATGGCTGTCGTCAGCTCGTGTTGTGAAATGTTGGGTTAAGTCCCGCAACGAGCGCAACCCTTATCCTTGTTTGCCAGCGAGTCATGTCGGGAACTCCAGGGAGACTGCCGGTGATAAACCGGAGGAAGGTGGGGACGACGTCAAGTCATCATGGCCCTTACGAGTAGGGCTACACACGTGCTACAATGGCGCATACAGAGGGCAGCAAGCTAGCGATAGTGAGCGAATCCCAAAAAGTGCGTCGTAGTCCGGATTGGAGTCTGCAACTCGACTCCATGAAGTCGGAATCGCTAGTAATCGTAGATCAGAATGCTACGGTGAATACGTTCCCGGGCCTTGTACACACCGCCCGTCACACCATGGGAGTGGGCTGCAAAAGAAGTGGGTAGTTTAACCTTTCGGGGAGGACGCTCACCACTTTGTGGTTCATGACTGGGGTGAAGTCGTAACAAGGTAGCGCTAGGGGAACCTGGCGCTGGATCACCTCCTTATACGAAGATTACACTGATGAGTGTCCACACAGATTGATGGTTTATACAGTTTAAGAGACGATGCTGGGTCTGTAGCTCAGGTGGTTAGAGCGTTCGCCTGATAAGCGAGAGGTCGGTGGTTCAAGTCCACTCAGACCCACCAATTCTTCCTCCCAGAAGATTGGCACACAGTATCACACACCTGATGGGGTTATAGCTCAGCTGGGAGAGCGCCTGCCTTGCACGCAGGAGGTCTGCGGTTCGATCCCGCATAGCTCCACCATCTTTAAGCGCACTAGTAATAGTGTTTTTAAAAATGGTTTTCATTAGAAAATCGTGCTCTTTAACAATTTGGAAAGCTGACTGATAACAACGAACGTGTTTGTTGTTATCAAATAAAAGTTCTCAACATCAATACGTTTAACGTATTGATACCAAACACATTCAAGTGTTCTTGGGAAAGCTTACTTCGGTAAGTTTTCAAAATTGAGTCCGGCAAAATCAAACGTCTCTCGCTCATTCAAATAATGAGAGACAACCTTGGTGACTTGTCTGCAACACGAAACTTCTTCGGGTTGTATGGTTAAGTGACTAAGCGTACACGGTGGATGCCTTGGCAGTCAGAGGCGATGAAGGACGTAGTAACTTGCGATAAGCGTAGATTAGGCAGTAACAGCCACTTGAGTCTACGATTTCCGAATGGGGAAACCCACGTGCATAAGCACGTATCCTTACCTGAATACATAGGGTAAGGAGGCAAACCGGGGGAACTGAAACATCTAAGTACCCCGAGGAGAAGAAATCAACAGAGATTCCGAAAGTAGCGGCGAGCGAAATTGGACTAGCCCTTAAGCTTTTAATGATGCAGGTGAAGCCTCTGGAAAGTGGCGCAATAAAGGGTGATAGCCCCGTAACTGTTCCATCATTATAAGTGAAATCGAGTAAGGCGGGACACGTGTTATCCTGTCTGAACATGGGGGGACCATCCTCCAAGGCTAAATACTACTGACTGACCGATAGTGAACCAGTACCGTGAGGGAAAGGCGAAAAGAACCCCTGTGAGGGGAGTGAAATAGAACCTGAAACCGTGTACGTACAAGCAGTAGGAGCAGGCTTTGTCCTGTGACTGCGTACCTTTTGTATAATGGGTCAGCGACTTATATTCAGTGGCAAGGTTAACCGAATAGGGGAGCCGTAGGGAAACCGAGTCTTAACTGGGCGCTTTAGTCTCTGGATATAGACCCGAAACCGGGTGATCTAGCCATGGGCAGGTTGAAGGTTGAGTAACATCAACTGGAGGACCGAACCGACTAATGTTGAAAAATTAGCGGATGACTTGTGGCTAGGGGTGAAAGGCCAATCAAACTCGGAGATAGCTGGTTCTCCCCGAAAGCTATTTAGGTAGCGCCTCGGACGAATACTACTGGGGGTAGAGCACTGTTAAGGCTAGGGGGTCATCCCGACTTACCAACCCTTTGCAAACTCCGAATACCAGTAAGTACTATCCGGGAGACACACGGCGGGTGCTAACGTCCGTCGTGGAGAGGGAAACAACCCAGACCGCCAGCTAAGGTCCCAAATTACTACTAAGTGGGAAACGATGTGGGAAGGCTCAGACAGCCAGGATGTTGGCTTAGAAGCAGCCATCATTTAAAGAAAGCGTAATAGCTCACTGGTCGAGTCGGCCTGCGCGGAAGATGTAACGGGGCTAAGTAGTAAACCGAAGCTGCGGCAATACAGTTTACTGTATTGGGTAGGGGAGCGTTCTGTAAGCCGTTGAAGGTGTGTTGTAAAGCATGCTGGAGGTATCAGAAGTGCGAATGCTGACATGAGTAACGATAAGGGGGGTGAAAAACCTCCCCGCCGGAAGACCAAGGGTTCCTGTCCAACGTTAATCGGGGCAGGGTAAGTCGACCCCTAAGGCGAGGCTGAAAAGCGTAGTCGATGGGAAACGGGTTAATATTCCCGTACTGCTTATAATTGCGATGGGGGGACGGAGAAGGCTAGGTGGGCCAGGCGACGGTTGTCCTGGTTCAAGTGCGTAGGCTAAGAGACTAGGTAAATCCGGTTTCTTGTTAGGCTGAGACACGACGTCGAGCTGCTACGGCAGTGAAGTCATTGATGCCCTGCTTCCAGGAAAAGCCTCTAAGCTTCAGATTATAAGCAATCGTACCCCAAACCGACACAGGTGGTCGGGTAGAGAATACCAAGGCGCTTGAGAGAACTCGGGTGAAGGAACTAGGCAAAATGGTACCGTAACTTCGGGAGAAGGTACGCTCTTATTGGTGAAGTCCCTCGCGGATGGAGCTGACGAGAGTCGCAGATACCAGGTGGCTGCAACTGTTTATTAAAAACACAGCACTGTGCAAAATCGCAAGATGACGTATACGGTGTGACGCCTGCCCGGTGCCGGAAGGTTAATTGATGGGGTTAGACTTAGGTCGAAGCTCTTGATCGAAGCCCCGGTAAACGGCGGCCGTAACTATAACGGTCCTAAGGTAGCGAAATTCCTTGTCGGGTAAGTTCCGACCTGCACGAATGGCGTAATGATGGCCACGCTGTCTCCACCCGAGACTCAGTGAAATTGAAATCGCTGTGAAGATGCAGTGTACCCGCGGCTAGACGGAAAGACCCCGTGAACCTTTACTACAGCTTGGCACTGAACATTGAACCTACATGTGTAGGATAGGTGGGAGACTTAGAAGCGCAGTCGCTAGATTGCGTGGAGTCAACCTTGAAATACCACCCTTGTCGTTTTGATGTTCTAACGTAGGCCCCTCATCGGGGTTGCGGACAGTGCCTGGTGGGTAGTTTGACTGGGGCGGTCTCCTCCCAAAGAGTAACGGAGGAGCACGAAGGTGGGCTAATCACGGTTGGACATCGTGAGGTTAGTGCAATGGCATAAGCCCGCTTAACTGCGAGAATGACGGTTCGAGCAGGTACGAAAGTAGGTCATAGTGATCCGGTGGTTCTGAATGGAAGGGCCATCGCTCAACGGATAAAAGGTACTCCGGGGATAACAGGCTGATACCGCCCAAGAGTTCATATCGACGGCGGTGTTTGGCACCTCGATGTCGGCTCATCACATCCTGGGGCTGAAGTCGGTCCCAAGGGTATGGCTGTTCGCCATTTAAAGTGGTACGCGAGCTGGGTTTAGAACGTCGTGAGACAGTTCGGTCCCTATCTGCCGTGGGCGTTGGAAGATTGAAGGGGGCTGCTCCTAGTACGAGAGGACCGGAGTGGACGAACCGCTGGTGTTCGGGTTGTCATGCCAATGGCATTGCCCGGTAGCTAAGTTCGGAATTGATAAGCGCTGAAAGCATCTAAGCGCGAAGCGAGCCCTGAGATGAGTCTTCCCTGGCACTTTAAGTGTCCTAAAGGGTTGTTCGAGACTAGAACGTTGATAGGTTGGGTGTGTAAGCGCTGCGAGGCGTTGAGCTAACCAATACTAATTGCCCGTGAGGCTTAACCATACAACACCGAAGGGGTTTTGTGGGCTCAATTGAAGAACATTGAATGTGTGAATGAGAACGAAACAGCTTTCCGAATTAAGAAATTTGCTTGGCGACCATAGCGTTGTGGACCCACCTGATTCCATGCCGAACTCAGAAGTGAAACACAACAGCGCCGATGGTAGTGTGGGGTCTCCCCATGTGAGAGTAGGACATCGCCAGGC
>NZ_CAWNTB010000074.1:0-5461 GCF_963877065.1 Vibrio sp. V01_P9A10T6 | reverse complement strand
ATGGCAGTCAGGCTATAAAGCTTCTTTGCAACCCTGCCGGATTAATCATGCCCATCACACGAGACAAAGTATCTGCCGATGGAATGCCTGCCTCAAAATGACCATATCGTTTTAGGAAATCTAAGCGAGCATTGCCAAAGTCAATAATGCCATCCCAACCGTCATGACCAGACAAGACGCCACAAATTGTCAGCAAAATAATATCTGATAATTTGTGATCTACTTTGCTTTCTTGTCGGTAGTCTTTAATGATTTGGAAATGCATAAATGGGTTGGTTAACTCGCTCATATTTAGGCTCCTATATTGTCTAGGAGCAATTAGAAAACAACGAAAATGATCTACAAGCAGATCTTTATTTTCATGTGGTTACATTCAATAGTTGGGATTAGTGATAGGTTCAAAACGGATTCTTAGCATCTTTGCAGCCCTTATATATCAACGACCTTCATGCGGTTTCCCTGATGCGGTTTCCTGTTTCTGCCATGCTACCGCCCTTAGGTCTAACTCCTACAAGCGGTTACTCCATATAAACGAACTCATCCCTTATGTAATCGGTGCGAGCTATTGGGCAGAAATACTACATCAAAACCATACATAGAGCGAGACTGTCGCTAGCCTAGATTAGATTTTGTGATTACAGCCACTAGCTAAGCCGCTATAATGCACATAATTGTTCGTATTATAACCATAGGAATTTTGTATGATCATCGTAACTGGTGGCGCTGGCATGATTGGTAGCAACATCATCAAAGCGCTAAATGAACAAGGCATTACTAATATTCTTGTTGTCGATAATTTAAAAAATGGGCGTAAATTCAAAAACCTAGTTGATCTGGACATTGCCGATTACATGGACCGAGACGATTTCTTGGTGCAGATCATGTCTGGTGAGGATTTCGGCCCTATCGAAGCCGTATTTCATGAAGGTGCTTGCTCTGCAACAACTGAGTGGGACGGCAAGTATGTGATGCTTAATAACTATGAATATTCTAAAGAGCTACTGCACTACTGCTTAGAGCGCGACATTCCATTTTTGTATGCTTCATCAGCAGCAACCTATGGCGATACCGATACCTTCATTGAAGAAAAAGAGTATGAAGGTGCGCTGAATGTATACGGCTATTCCAAGCAGCAATTTGATAACTATGTGCGCCGCATTTGGCAAGAAGCACACGGTGAGACCCTTTCCCAAATTACCGGTTTTCGTTATTTCAATGTCTATGGCCCGCGCGAACAGCACAAA
The DNA here is from genome assembly GCF_963877065.1 of Vibrio sp. V01_P9A10T6. NCBI lineage: Bacteria > Pseudomonadati > Pseudomonadota > Gammaproteobacteria > Vibrionales > Vibrionaceae > Vibrio > Vibrio sp. V01_P9A10T6. Next base: position 4,217 of record NZ_CAWNTB010000074.1, on the reverse strand, counting down.
GGCTCAATGGCTTCTGTTGCTTTTCATTTAAATAATCAAATGAATGCGGGTGAAAACCCGAAACTGTTTGCAGGTAGTGAAACCTTCCAGCGTGATTTCGTTTATGTGGGCGACGTTGCGGCTGTGAATTTATGGTTTATGAACAGCGGAGTATCCGGTATTTATAACTTGGGTACTGGCAATGCTGAATCTTTCCAAGAAGTGGCCAAAGCCGTTATCAAGCACCATGGTAAAGGTGAGGTTGAAACCATTCCATTCCCAGATCACTTGAAAGGTGCTTACCAAGAGTTCACTGAGGCCGATTTAACGAAATTGCGCGCCGCTGGTTGCCAGCATCAATTTAAGACGGTGGCTGAAGGTGTGGCTGAGTATATGGCGTTGATTAATAAGTAGTGATGGCTGTAATCACCCCCTCCTAACCTCCCCTAAAAGGGGGAGGAACTAGTAAACATATCTCCCTAAAAGGCTGCTCTCCTCTTACTGGAAGACTAATATGGAGTAACCATTGGAAGGGGAAGAAGGGGAAGAATGGAAAATTGATCATGTTTCTTAGACATATGAAAAACATTGGCTGCTAACTCGTGGAGTATTGATGAATATATTAATGGCCTTATCTCAACTTGAGGTCACTGGGGCAGAGGTGTACGCCACAACCGCTGGCGATGAACTGACAAAGCGTGGACATAAGGTATTTTATGTTTCCGATACGCTAACAAAACCTCACCAAGGGCTATTTTATAAACTCCGTTTTAATAAACGCAGTATTCCTCGCCGCTTTTGGCATGTGGGTTATCTTATTTATCTGATTAAGAAACACCATATCCAGCTAGTGCATGCTCACTCTCGCGCCTCCAGTTGGAGTTGTCACATTGCTTGCAAATTAACAAATACGCCTATGGTCACCACAGTACATGGTCGTCAGCCTGTACACGCCTCTCGTAAAAAATTTCACGCCATGGGTGACAAAGCGCTGCCGGTTTGTGAGACTATTGAACAACAACTCATGACTGAATTGAATGTTCCACAAAGCTCGCTCGTCGTAAGCCGAAACGGAATTGAAACGCAAGAATTCGCTTGGCAAAATGCTCCTCAAAATAGCAAACCTGTTGTCAGTATTATTGGTAGGTTAACCGGCCCCAAAGGGGATCTTTGTTATCGGTTGCTCGATGAGTGTTTAGAATCAGCGAAATACCACATTCAGGTCATATCTGGATCTAAAATTGAAGCGCGTTTTAATAAGTTTACTTCTGACGTTCACTTTCTTGGTTATTCACAAGATGTCGTCTCGATACTTGCTCAATCAGACTTAATCATTGGGGCTGGCAGAGTGGCAATGGAATCTTTGTTGTGTGGACGGCCTACACTGGCAATCGGTGAGGCAAGTGCAATTGGTATTGTCGATGACGATAATATCGCTGCGGCCATGGCAAACAACTTCGGTGACATCGGGCCTAAAGATCTCGATATTGATTTTTCAAAAATTAGTCAATATGTAGAACAAGGGTTAAAAACGCCACACTGCTCGCCACAAGTCAGTGAAATAATTCAGCACAGCTACAGCTTAACCAATGTGGTCGATCAAATAGAAGATATTTATCAAACGGTTTATGTTGAAAAGCTGCGTAAAGAGATGCCGATTATTATGTATCATCGCTTTATTAAGGATGAAAGTGAAAAGGGCGTACATGGTACCTATCTGCATATTGACATGCTTGAAAAGCACTTCAACCTGCTAAAAAAAATGGGGTTTGAAACGCTAACCTTTAAAGATTTAGCGGATAAAGGGCTTATTCACCGCCTTGAATCAGGCAAGCGCTATATCATCTTAACGGTTGATGACGGGTATCAAGATAACTACGAATTGATGTTACCGCTATTACAAAAATACGGTTTTAAAGCGGTTGTCTATGTAGTAACGGGGGAAGATTTTAACCGTTGGGATGTTGAAGTACCGAGCAACCCAGAAAAACCAGTGCCTTTAATGTCTCGTCAGCAAGTCAAAGCATTACACGATTCAGGACTAGTTGAAATTGGGGGTCATACAATGACTCATCCATTTCTCAGCAAACTCAGTGAATCTGAACAGCGTAAAGAGATCTCACGTAATAAGTTTGAACTCGAAGAGCTACTAGGCGAACAACTGGTTTCTTTTGCATACCCCTATGGCGATCATGATGCGCTCTCAAAACAGATCGTGCATCAATGTGGCTATCAATTTGCGGTTGCGACCAATAGCGGCCCACGGCTAATACATCAAGACCCGTATCAAATCCGACGTATTGCTATTTTCCCTAAAACCGATGTGTTTGGCCTATGGCGCAAAGTGCGCGGTAATTACACGTTTCGTAAATTAGGGAACTAACTATGGCGTGCAAATAATAACAACTTTAGTTTATTAACCGAGGCTCATACTAAGGGATTGAATATGTCTGGTTTCTCTTTTATAGAAAAATTGCGTAATAAAATTAGGGTTAAACCGAACAATCATATTCAGGTTGGTAAAAATACTCGAATCCGTTACTGTGACATTCACGTTAATGGTAAAAACAATCACCTTATCATTCATGATGGTGCTAATTTAAAAGGCGTCTCAATTGAGTTGAATGGTGAAAACTGTACGTTAGAAATCGGGACAAATTGTGTTATAGGGGAGAATTGCTTTTTCTCTTGCCGAGAACGCAACACTCGACTTGTTATCGGTGACAACTGTATGTTTTCACGTAATGTAAAGATAATGACCAGTGATGGCCATGATATATTGCGTGATGGGAAGCGTATCAATTTAGCTAAAAGTATTTATATCGGATCACATGTATGGCTAGCGGATAATGTTACCGTCTTAAAAGGTGTATCTATTGGAAGTGGTTCTATAGTAGGTATTAACTCAACAGTAACACATTCCGTGGCCGATAACTCGGTAGCAGCGGGTAATCCTGCTCGAGTTATCGCTGATTCTATAGTTTGGCAGGAAGAGTTAACTTTTTAAACTAACCGTTTATTCAATAAATATTTAAAACAACTCTTATCACAAAAGCCTGTTTTATTCTAACGCACAAGTAGATAATAATAAATATCATTTAAACAGATGGCGGATTTTTATCCTTTCCTATCTCTGAAAAACGGATCAACAAGCCACACAAGATCGTTAGTAAATAAATAAGATGTGTATGGTGCAAGGGAACATCAGTTAAACCGGCAAGCATAAGCATAATGAGCATGCTATTAACTAGTGGATTACCGATATATTTAACACCCGAACGAGTAAAATTAATGATTAAAGTAAAACAAAATAAAAGCATTACCAGAGTTCCCACTACCCCATAGCGGGCTAAAGAATCTAAATATTGATTATGTAAATGGGGCTGAATAGCTGCACCACGATTTTTCATACCGGAAATGCTGTCTTGCAAACTGTCATCCCCAAGACCAAAAATAGGGTCATCAACAATCACATCCAAACTATGCTTCCATAAGTCCAAGCGAATACCGATAGAGGTATGATGGTTCCCTTTCTCTATCATCGAAATTTCGTATTGCGTCTGTTTAATCCGAGTATCAATTTCTTTCTCAAAAAATGCATAAAATAGCACCGAAATAACACATATTGAAAAACACCAAAAAATATAATGTTTAACGGTCGGCCTTACTGTAGCAATCATCAAATAAAGAATGACCACAGGTAAAAAGAGGACTACACCTCGCACATCGGTCATGATGATGGCTGTCAACGAAAGCAAGCCGCCTATACTAGCAAGCGTTTTTAATGTTCTATCTGATTGATTTAAAAAAAAGTAAACGCAACACAACAAAAGAAAAGAGACGTATAACGCATAAGGTATCGGGTTTGTCGCAATGCCAACACGCGCAATGTTCATCACAAAATGTTCATACAACGCATTCAGCCCGCAAATAACTGAAGCTAATGCAACAATATAATAAATCCACTGGCGTGATATTTTATTCCACGGTACAAAAAGCAAATAAACCAAACTTGCAATTAACGTTCTAGGCAAAGAAAATTCATCACTACGGAAAAAATGATAGCCAGAGAAAATCACTATTATCAATAATCCAGAGATAAAAAAACCTCTTAACTCTGAATGCCAGTTTTCCCTAATTGCATGTCGATATCTCAACAGACAATAAATAGAAACTATTGGTATTAAGCGTGAAAGAATAAACTTACTATCAGAGAAATTAAATATCACCATTAGAAC
>NZ_CAWNTB010000073.1:0-5462 GCF_963877065.1 Vibrio sp. V01_P9A10T6 | reverse complement strand
GGACTATCTGGTGGCCAGCAACAGCGTTTGTGTATTGCTCGTGCGATTGCGGTTAACCCTGAAGTGATTTTGATGGATGAGCCTTGTTCGGCGCTTGACCCTATCGCGACCTCGATCATTGAAGATCTGATTGATGAGCTCAAAGGCAGCTACACCATTGCGATGGTGACACACAACATGCAGCAAGCGGCGCGCGTTTCAGATAAAACCGCCTTCTTCCACTTAGGTAACTTGGTTGAACTGAGCGAAACACGTGAGTTGTTCACCAACCCACGTGATAGCCGCACTGAAGATTACATTACTGGCCGTTTCGGTTAACGACTGTTTTAGGAGAATTTTATGACAACTCATGGTGTCGATGGGCACACCTCTCATAGCTACAATAGCGAAATGCGTTCTATTGTGGATAGCGTGGTGAATATGGGTGATTTAGTCATCGTACAGGTGCGGGACGCACTCGATGCGTTTATGACAGGCAATACCGAACTGGCCAAGCAAGTAATTGAACACGATCATAATATCAATTTGTTAGAACTGGCCATTGATCAACGCTGCATTGATATTTTAGTCAAACGCCAACCCGCAGCCCGCGATTTACGTGCGGTGTTTTCGATCATGAAAGCGATCATGGATCTTGAACGAATTGGCGATCAATCTAAACGGATCGCCCATGCGGTGTTACGTTTAAAGGAGCACCATCCGGGTGACAAAGACTATTTTGATGGTATTGAATTACAAGAAGATGCGTTTGAAACAATTAACGCGAACGTGATCAATATGCTGCAAAAATCGATGAACGCTTTTCACGATCTCAATGCACACGATGCGCTAGAAGCGGCAATGTTAGATAAACAAATCGACAACAGCTACGGCGATATTTTGCGTCAAAATGATAAAGATATGCTGGTGCAAGGCACTCACTATCAAACCATTTTGGAGATCACTTGGATTGGTCGCGCGGTCGAACGGATTGGCGATCACGCGCGCAACGTTTGTGAGTACACGATCTATTTTGTCACTGGTTTAGACGTACGCCACCAAAAAGATCAAGCGATTGCCGATCTTTTAGCGAGTCAGAAAACCCGTTCATAGTGATATTGCTCATTGGTAAAAAGGCTGCAAATTCGCAGCCTTTGATTTTTTTCGGAAGACCAATCCGGTGTTTAAATCCGTTACGTCCCCATTCTGTCTTAAGCATTATACGGTTTATCACTAGGATGAATGGCATAGTATTTCTTTTTCATGCGCAGCGCGACGTTGACCAAGGCAATCAACACCGGCACTTCAACTAAGGGCCCAATCACACCCGCAAATGCTTGATCGGAATTTAAACCGAACACAGCAATGGAGACCGCAATCGCCAGTTCAAAGTTGTTACCTGATGAGGTAAAGGCAATTGAAGCATTTTGATCGTAAGGAATGCCCAGTTTTTTACCAATGAAAAAGCTGACAAAAAACATCACCAAGAAGTAAATCACCAAAGGTATCGCAACGCGTATCACGTCCATTGGCAGTTCAATGATCATCTCGCCTTTCAGGCTGAACATCAAAACTATCGTCGCTAGTAGTGCCACCAGCGTAATCGGTGAAATACGCGGAATAAACTCCTCGTTGTACCATTGCTCACCTTTCGCGGCCACCAACCATTTGCGGCTCAAAAAGCCAGCTAAAAATGGGATACCGAGATAAATCAGCACACTTTCTGCGATATCGAGAATGGTAATATCAACCACAAAGCTCTCGAGCCCAAAATACGGCGGCAAAACAGTAATAAATAGCCACGCCATAAAACTGTAAGTGACAATTTGAAATGCACTGTTGAGCGCCACCAACGCTGCGCCGTACTCTTTGTTCCCACCGCTGATATCATTCCACACCAATACCATCGCGATGCAACGCGCCAGACCAATTAAGATCAGTCCGACCATATAACCGGGATAATCGCGTAAGAAAATGATCGCCAATGCAAACATCAAGATAGGCCCGATAGTCCAGTTCATCACTAAAGAGAGTGTGATGGCGCGTTTATCACGAGTCACTTCACCTAGTAGGCTGTAATTCACTTTTGCCAGTGGTGGATACATCATCAAAATCAAACCGATCGCCAGCGGAATATTGGTCGAACCGACCGACATATTTTCATTCCATTGCGCTACTTGCGGAAAGAAGACACCGATCGCTACCCCTAACCCCATCGCAAGGAAAATCCACAAGGTTAAATAACGATCGAGAAAACTCATTTTTTCTGCTGCAGAGGCTTCTGCGCAGACAGGTAATTCACTCATACATCACATCTCTCGGTAAGTCTAAAAGGGAGCCGCGCACAACTTTATACTTACAGCCATGGCGAAATAGCAACGCTAAAATTTCATTCACTTTGGCAAGATGGGTGAGCAATGCGCGTTAGCTCTTGCGCAATCAATGCAGCATTGTGGCTCAGCGTGATGTCCAATATCTGCACCATCCAACTTTCCAGCTCAGGATTAATTTGGTAGTACACCCACTTGCCGCGCCGCTCATCAATCACTAATTCATTTTTTCTCAGTTCAGCTAAATGACGTGACACCTTAGGCTGACTTAATTGCAACGCATTCATTAAATCACACACACACAACTGCCCTTTGTGCTTCATCAACAGCAAGGATTTAAGCCTCGTCTCTTCAGACAAGGATTTATAAAAAGATAAACTGCGGTACATAAACAATACATATGGAATATCAAATGTGTTAAAGTGTAAGGAGCAAAAGAATAAAAGTCAAACACCAGAACTATCCTCGCGTACGACCGGCAGCGCTTGAAAAACAGCGTGATAACGCGACTGCAATACAAATAGTGATCGTTTGGTTGACCTACACCACATCAATGATTAGGATCACATTTTTAAAATCAACCAAGAGATGTTGCGAATGCTGCTTACGCCGCCCTAGATTGATCTTTACCTCTCACAACTCACCTTTTTATTTCATTTTTTAGAGATTAAGTATGCTACAAAATATTAAGCGCGATTGGTTTTCCAATGTGCGAGGGGATGTTCTAGCTGGCACTGTCGTTGCGTTAGCATTAGTTCCTGAGGCAATAGCCTTTTCTATCATCGCGGGTGTAGACCCTAAAATCGGCCTTTACGCTTCATTCAGTATTGCCGTGATCATTTCAATTGTCGGTGGACGTCCCGGCATGATCTCAGCAGCCACTGGTGCAATGGCACTCTTGATGGTCACTTTAGTCAAAGAGCATGGCTTGCAATATCTACTGGCAGCCACTGTTTTGACCGGGGTTCTACAAATACTGGCCGGTTACCTCAAACTGGGCGATTTGATGCGTTTTGTATCACGTTCGGTCGTGACGGGGTTTGTTAACGCGCTGGCGATTCTGATTTTTATGGCGCAATTACCAGAGCTGACCAATGTAACATGGCACGTTTATGCCATGACGCTCGGTGGGCTGGCGATTATCTACCTATTCCCCTACGTTCCTGTGGTTGGCAAATTGCTACCTTCGCCATTAGTGTGCATTATCGCCTTAACTCTGATTGCTATCAGCTTTGGCATTGATATTCGCACTGTGGGCGATATGGGTGAATTACCAGATACTTTGCCGATATTTTTATGGCCAGATGTTCCGCTCAACCTTGAAACCTTATGGATAATATTTCCTTATTCAGCCGGATTGGCCGTTGTCGGTTTATTAGAATCAATGATGACAGCAACCATTGTTGACGATTTAACCGATACCAGCAGTGATAAAAATCGCGAATGTAAAGGCCAAGGTATCGCCAACATTGCCACTGGCTTTCTTGGCGGCATGGCCGGTTGTGCGATGATTGGTCAATCGATCATCAACATTAAATCCGGCGGACGCGGCAGACTCTCTACTTTTTGCGCCGGTATTCTACTGATCATCATGGTGGTGTTTTTAAGTGATTGGCTCAAGCTCATCCCGATGGCGGCTTTAGTCGCGGTAATGATCATGGTTTCCATTGGGACCTTCTCTTGGAGTTCGGTAAAGGATCTCAAAACTCACCCACTTTCTACCAGCATCGTGATGATCGCGACCGTCGTTGTTGTGGTTGCAACCCATAACTTAGCGATCGGTGTCGGTGTCGGCGTGCTGCTTGCTTCTCTCTTTTTTGCTAACAAAATTGGCCGCTTCATGGTGGTTAAAAGTGAACTCTCTGAAAATGGAGAAGAGCGTACCTATCGTGTTGTTGGGCAAGTCTTCTTTGCTTCGTCAGATCAATTTATGAACGCGTTTGACTTCAAAGAGGTCTTAGAGCGTGTCACTATCGACCTCTCTGCAGCGCACTTTTGGGATATTACTTCGGTTTCTTCGCTAGATCGTGCTGTTATCAAATTCCGACGCGAAGGGACCGATGTAAACATCATCGGTATGAATGAAGCAACAGCAACGATTGTCGATAAATTCGGCGTGCATGGTAAGCCAGAAGAAGTTGAAAAGCTGATGGGCGGACATTAAGGAACAGATTATGACCAATATTATTGCTTGCATCGATGGATCGATTTATTCACAGTCGGTCGCCAATTTAAGCGTGTGGGCCGCCAAAAGCTTACACGCACCGTTAACCTTACTGCACGTACTTGATAAAGCGGCCAATCAAACCGAAAGTGAACTGTCTGGTAACATCGGTTTAGGCAGCCGAGAACAGCTGTTGAAAGAGCTTATTGAACTAGACGAAAAGCGTTCTAAACTGGCCTTAAGGCACGGTAAAGCGTTACTCAATGAGCTAGAAACTAAAGCTCATGAACAAGGTTTACAAGATGTGCATAAACTGCAAAAGCACGGCAACCTGCTGGAGACTTTGCTTGATCTTGAAAACGAAATTCGTGTATTGGTGGTCGGTAAATCAGGTGAAGTGCACCAAAACGACGTCATGGCTGTTGGATCTCAATTAGAGAGTATCGTGCGTACAATGAAGTCGCACACCTTAGTGGCAACGGGTGATTTTACGCCACCACAAAGTTATCTATTAGCCTTTGATGGTAGCGAAATCAGCCAAAAATTAGTGGATAAAGCGATTAAAACACCGCTGCTAAAAGGGCTGGAGTGCCATTTGGTGATGGTGGAAGATAACCACGATAAAGCGAGCGCGTTTAAAGCTGCCGCCGAGAAATTATGTGCGAACGGTATTCACGTTGTGGAAGCGTGCTTATCTGGCGAAGTTCATAAGGCGATTCTTCAGTACCAACAACAAAACCAACTTGGCATGATCGTCATGGGCGCGTTTGGACACTCTAAACTTCGTCAGTTTTTTGTTGGCAGTAACACCACTCGGCTCTTAGCCGAATCAAGCGTACCGATGCTATTGATACGATAATAATTGATAAATTAACCATATAGATAAAGCCTTCTTCGGAAGGCTTTTATTATAAAACGCTGTTGTGGAGGGTAAGTGCAAGTAGTAAACTTGCTGCGGATATGCAACTGGTACTTAGGATGTTAGGTAC
>NZ_CAWNTB010000072.1:0-5523 GCF_963877065.1 Vibrio sp. V01_P9A10T6 | reverse complement strand
GCATTACATTCTGGTTTGAATAGATAATAGTATGAATATAAAGAATATATTTTTAGATTTTAGCCTACTGAAAAACAACCCACATTTCCGAATGGTCTTTATGGCCCGCATTATGTCAGTGCTTGCTCTTGGCATGATGACGGTCGCGGTGCCGATACAGATACATCAAATGACCGGTTCGACCTTGCAGGTAGGTCTTATCATGGCATTGGATGGTATTGGGATGTTTGTTGGCCTGCTGCTAGGAGGCGTACTGGCCGATAAGTACGATCGCCGTCGATTGATTTTGTTCGCACGCGCGACCTGTGGCATTGGGTTTGCTGCATTAGCATTGAATAGCATAGTCGCGCAATCCTCCTTAGCGGCTCTCTATATCCTCTCGGTGTGGGATGGTTTTTTTGGCGCTATGGGTATGACGGCCTTGATGGCTGCTTTACCGACCATTGTTGGGCGACAAAAATTACCTGAAGCTGCCGCATTGAGCATGCTAACGGTTCGATTAGGTATGGTTCTTTCGCCAGCGATTGGCGGCTTACTGATCACTGTCGGTGATGTCAGTTGGAACTATATTGCGGCTTCTGTTGGTACGCTCTGTACGTTGATTCCACTGTTTAGATTACCTTCGATGAAACCGCAACATCATACGCCAGAGAATCCATTTCAATCACTGTATGAAGGTGTTCAATTTCTATTTTCAAACAAAGTGGTTGGTTGTGTGGTGCTGTTTGGCACACTCGAAACATTAGCAACTGCGATTAGAGTGATGTTCCCTGCGTTAGCTTTAGTCTCATTTCAGGGCACCGCCGCTAACGCAGGTGTGATGTATTCGGCCATTCCGTTGGGGGCGATGTGTGGCGCACTGACTTCAGGTTGGGTAAAACAGTCGCAAAAGCCAGGAATGGTCTTAATCTACGCGACGTTAGGCTCATTTTTAGCGATTGTGGCTATGGGGCTTGTGAATAATTTTTGGTGGTTTGCTCTCATCTTAGTTGGCTATGGTTATTTGGGTTCGGTCGCTTCTTTGATTCAATATTCGATCGTACAAGGACACACTCCAGATCACCTGTTAGGCCGCGTAAGTAGCTTATGGACGGCGCAAGATGTATCGGGAGACTCGATAGGAGCACTCGGTTTAGGGGCGTTGGGTAAAGTGCTAGCACCAACGATGTCGATCCTCACTTTTGGTTTGGGTGCAACGGGAATTGGTGCGTTGATGGTGATGGCATTTCGCTCATTACGCCAAGCGACTCTGTTTGATCCAGCGCTTATCGTTAGCACAAGCTCAGAACCTAACGTCTCCTCAGATGAGGTCACTTCCCAACCGGCGGCGCAAACGATGAATTAGCTATTCGTTTTGTGGTGGGCTCTTGTTGTGTTGCCGTGAGTCGAGAGCGACATGTTGCACATATAATTGAGAATTAATCTCATTAACAATTGATTTTTATGCGTAGACTGCTTTAGTATTAATGAAATGATAATTGTTACCATTTGGGTGGCAGTTGTCGACGAATACGAGCCTCTTATTTCTGAAGTCGTTATTGGCTTTAAGGCATCACGAACGAGAAAAGCCTCTTTTAACAAGGATTACATTTATGGCGATTCCCAAAATAGCCAGCTACTCCATTCCGTTGGCTGAAACATTTCCGAAAAACAAAGTTCATTGGCATGTCCAAGCGGATAGAGCGGTACTGCTCATTCACGATATGCAAAAGTACTTTATCAACTTTTTTGATCATTCTCAGGCACCCGTTCCTGAGTTATTAGCGAATATTTCAGAGCTGAAATCACTGGCTCGTCAGGCAAATATCCCCGTGGTGTATACAGCTCAACCCCCTAACCAAGACCCAGTAGAGAGAGCGCTACTGACTGATTTTTGGGGAACAGGGCTGACAAAAGATACTGAGATTGTGTCTGAGCTTTCACCTGAAGACGGGGATATCCAATACACCAAATGGCGTTATAGCGCGTTTAAGAAAACGCCGCTGTTGGAGTGGATGAAAGAAACACAGCGTGACCAGTTGATCATTGTGGGTGTCTATGCACATATAGGTATCTTATCTACGGCGTTAGATGCCTTTATGTTGGATATACAGCCTTTTGTGGTCGGTGATGCTGTGGCTGACTTCTCTTTGGAAGATCATCATCATACGTTGAAATACATCACAGAGCGTGTTGGCTGCGTGACTTCGCTTGAGGCATTAAAACCACAAATGATCCACAGTCAAGAAACCAGATTATTGAGCCTTGAACAGATGCGTCAGCAAGTGGCTGAGCTATTGGATCTCGATTTAGATGAAGTGGATGTGGATGAGAAGCTCACTTTTCTTGGCTTAGATTCTATCCGCGCGGTTACCTTATTTGAATCATGGCGCAAGATGGGCATAGAGTGCGCCTTTTCAGAGATGATTAAATATTCAACCTTAAGAGAGTGGTGGCATGTGATGGAGCCTAGTGTTGTTGCTCAGTCGTCACATCAAGTCACGGACACACGTTCCACTGAAGAGCAAGCGGTTTGAGTATACTGGGCGACTAGAATAGGGAAAGAGAACGCATCGCCCAGCAAAAGCCGATATCGACGATATCGGCTTTTTCATCTTTAAGTTATTTGAGCGCCTGTGTTGCCATGATTAGTGAGAGTATTGCGTTCTTAACCATTTTTTGTTGACTTTGCCCACGGGGGTTTTAGGTAATTCATCGACGAAATGGATGTGATCAGGGATCTTAAATTCTGCTAATCCTTGAGCGTGTAAAAATCGTTTGAGAGTAATGGGTTTGAGCGTTTTACCGTTATCTGGAACGACAATGGCGCAACTGCGTTCACCAAGAAACTCATCAGCAATAGCAACCAAAGCCACATCATGAACATCCTGATGTTGAAGTAGCAGGTTTTCAACCTCTTCGGCTGCGATTTTTTCACCACCACGATTGATCTGATCTTTCTCTCGTCCCGTGACGATAATATTGCCCTCAGCCGTCCTACGCACTCTGTCACCTGTGATATAGAAGCCTTGGTCGGTGAATGAGCGTTGGTTATGTTCTGGAGCTCGGTAATAACCTCGAATCGTATAAGGGCCTCTGGTCATGAGCAAGCCTTCCTCACCCACCGCAGCGGGCTCACCCTCATCGTTGATTATCATCACTTCATCATCAGCTGAAATTGGGCGTCCTTGAGTAGTAACAATCACGCTGAGTGGGTCATCAAGTCGTGTGTAATTAACCAACCCTTCAGCCATTCCAAACACTTGCTGTAATTGACAATGAAGAGCCGTCGGTAAGCGCATTGCTGCGGCCTCACTAAACTTCGCTCCGCCGACTTGTACCAGAGTGAGGCTCGCGATGTTTTCTGTAGCGGACTCGGCGTATTTCATCCACAGTAGCGCTAACGGTGGCACTAGCGCTGCGACAGTAATGTGGTGCTTCTCAATTAAACGGAAAGCGGTGTGCGGTGTGGTATCGGAAGCGAGCACGACACAACCGCCAGCGTAAAAGACGCCCAATGCGCCGGGCGAGCTGAGTGGAAAGTTATGCGCAACGGGAAGAACACACAAATACCTCGTGTGTGGATCAAACTGACAAATTTGAATACTACCAAGTACGCTATAAGCGTAGTCATTGTGCGTACGAGGGATCAATTTGGGAGTGCCAGTTGTTCCGCCGGAAAGCTGGAAAAAAGCCACTTGATCAGCAAAGACCGAATCAGTAACAGGATCTTCTTCCACGCAGTGGTAAAGCGTATCTAATTCCTGAATTTGCTCGTGTGAGGATTGACCGCAAACAATGGTATGCAAGAGAGAAGGGCAACTACTTCGTAGTTTCTGCGCGGTTTGCTGCGCGTCAAAGCCCACGATATCGTCTGAAAAAATATAGGCTTTGGCGTGAGTATGTTGGCAAAAATAGCTCAGTTCTAGATAGCGGTGCGCTGGCAGAGCTAGAACCGGTTTAATGCCCCGCATGGTCAAGGCAAAAAAGCAGAGATAGAATTCAGCACGATTGGCCATTTGTAGCACGACATTATCACCCCGCTGCAAACCTAGGGAGCTCAAGCCAGCCGCAAGGCTGATCATTTTCTGATATAAATTGTGATAGCTGTACTGGCCGAAATCATCAATCAGTGCGATGGCGTCAGGGCTTTTTTTGACGGAATCACTGAAGTAATCAAATAAGGTTCTTTGTTGCCAGTAGCCTTGCTCACGATAGCGCTGGCTGAACTGCTCTGGCCAAGGGGTAACATCGGTCGGGTTAAGATTATTCATGACCACTCCTTAGGCGGTAAGTAATTCATCAATTTCAATACCAGCGGCTTTCAAAATGGTGCTCATTTTTGCCCCGGTTTCATCGAGTTCACTTTGTGGTGAGGATTCATTCACAATGCCAGCTCCAGCGAACACACTCATCTCGTTTTGGCTCACTTCAGCGCAGCGTATCGTGACAACCCACTCGCCATTCCCCCGAGCGTCGCACCAACCGATCATGCCAGTGAAGTAGCCGCGGTCGAAGGTTTCGATCTGCTTAATCGCTTGGTAAGCCGATAATCTTGGATAACCACACACTGCGGGTGTGGGGTGTAACTCTGCTGCAATGCGTAACGAGTTAATCATCGGATCATCGGCTTGTCCTTCAAGCACTGTTGATAAATGCAGCATCGTTTCGGTTTCAATCACTGATGGAACCATAGGGGTAAATAAGTTATGGCAGTAGCGGCTGAGCACTTTCTCGACTTCCTCGACGACGAAGGCATGTTCATTCAGATCTTTTTGCGTATCAAGTAATGAAGCGGAGCGTTGTTGGTTTTGCACCGCATTGTTTGATTTAGGACGCGAGCCTGCTAGGGGGTTAGAAACGATAAACCCGCCTTTCTTCGCCAACAACAACTCGGGACTGGCTCCCATTAACTTGGCGTTAGGGCCAATTTCAGTAGAAAAAGTGTAGCCATTGCTATTGATAGACAACAGATTACGCAATAAACGAGTTTGATCGATGTGTTGTGGAGTCGAGAGTTTCACTAAACGTGATAGAACCACTTTTGATAGTTCGGTGGTATTAAACAGCTCAAGTAAGGTTGTGACTCCTTGTTTGTAGTCGTTGCCTGTTGGCGGTGAAACAATGGTCGCTTTGTGGCTCTGCTGCCCTTCTTTTTCACTGGCCCGTGGGCTACCAGAAACATAGAGCTTTTCTGGAATAAAGAAACGCGTCGCCGTCTCTTCATTAAAAGGAATCGTCGCAAATAAAATAGGATTGTCGTACTCATCTGTTTTTGCTGCTTCTAGCATCTTGGTTGCTTGATCCGCCAGCTCACAGAATGGGATCGCTTGATTGAACTGATGAGCAATTCCCACGCCAAGCATGGTGTTGTGAGGCGAAGCAAAAAAGAAGGGAGATTCTTTTAAGTGCTCATCCAATAGCTGATTAGCCATTTTTGAAAACCCAATAACTTCACGTTTCATCACCAAAACTCCATTAATAACGTGTTACGCCTAATTGCTTATTATTTTACAAACCACTAAAGTATGCAGATTATATATG
>NZ_CAWNTB010000071.1:0-5541 GCF_963877065.1 Vibrio sp. V01_P9A10T6 | reverse complement strand
AACATGTAAATATCAACACTAATATCAATAATATTTAATAGATATAGCCCAAAAACCATTTGAAATGGTTAAATCAGTACAGTGATATTCTGTGGATCCATAAATAAACGTCAGTAGGTATTGAATGAAAAAAATAGAAATACTTATCGTGGTTGATTGTGCCGGAGCATTAGCAACCACGAGCTTAATGGATAACGTTTACTTAATTGATAGTAACCAATGGCTTGGTTCTTGGGATGAAGGAACGTGCCAACTCCACACGGTATCTCAAGATGGTCAGTTTATTTGCTGGCGTAGCTGCGCCATTTCACCAGATGACGGAGTCAATATAACGGGATTCTCTGGTGATATGATTGATCAAAAAGCTTGCTTACCAAGCCCTGTTAATGACGCGTGGGAAGGCAGAGTTCAGACTCGCGGGGATACTGGGCGTTATCTATATACCATTTCTCTTTCAATAAACGGAATAACAATGAATTTTTCACCTTATCTCGAAGTTCAATAACTCCATCTAAATAAGGAACATTGTATGAAAAAAGTAGAAATACTCATGGTCGTAGATGCAGCAGCAGCGCTGGCAAGTCGAGATCTGCAAAGTAACATTTATCTCATTGATACAAATAAATATATGGGCTCGGGTAATGAAGGCCAAGCTGAGTTAAAAACAGCCTGTAAAGACGGCCAATTATTATGCTGGCGAGTTGTCGCTATTTCACCAGACAATGAAGTTGATATTGTCGAGTTTAATGGGCAAATGATAAATGACAGAGTTTGTATACCCACTAAACAAGGACTAAGCGGTGATGAATTCTGGGAAGGCCGAGTTGAAGCGCAAGGACAAGCCAGCACACAACAATACAATGCGACCTTGTCTATTGATGGTGCAAGATTAACGTTTGATCCTTTCCTCGTTATTTCACTGTAGAGGGCGAACTCATGTTAAGCCCAAATGTTGATACCGCATTAAATATGCTGACCGACGTATATACTGATTTTTTAGGTATTAGTAACTACGATGCAACGTGCAACTCTCTCTTTATTGGCCATGTAGCAAAAGATCCAAACTGGCTCGTAGAAGTTCGAAGCAGGACTGAGATCTTAAGAGCGGTAATGAATGAGTTTATGCAGCAAAAGCCTAAAATTTTTGCGCAAATTATTACATCGTTTATTAATTATCAGACCACGTTCGATGCCTGCGCACAAAACAGTAAGGCGATAACAAGTACGAAGCAATGGATTGAATGCTTACAATTATTGCAAAAAGCGTTAAAGCAAAATATCACGTTAACAAATGAAGCTCAGCAAGTTTTCACGAAATCTTACAGCCAAGCGAAAAATGCAGAGGAGCTGCTCGCATCCAGCATTCAAGATGGCTGGAATGAACTTGCGAGCGAAGAACAAGCAATGGTACGCATTGCAACAGAGATAGGCTCTCTATCGCAATCCATTGCCAGTTTAGGAGCCAATGTCACAGCGGCCCAATTAAGAGCAGGAAAAGCTTACATACAAAGTATGGTCACTATTTCCTACGGTGTCGTAATGGGAGCAACGACGTCTGTACCATTCCTTTCCTTTGCTGGTGCGCTATTCACGGTTGGTTACAGTGCATACAGCACAATATCGAGCGCGAAAGAGGTACAACAAGATTTAGACAAACTCACTCAATTACAAACACTAGCCAGTGAAGAAGCACAAGCGGCTGCCATTACTAAAGCCATTATTCAAACCCTCAGCAACATGAGCGAAGAATTCCTAAAGATTGATGATAACTTGCCAGCACTTTCATTGTTATGGCAAGACGAATTAGACAAGGTAAACGAACTGATCAACGCCTTACAAAGCGGTTCAGACCCTGCCCTATTGACTGATTTGCAAACCATCAAGATTGCTTCAGCCTCATGGAAAACCATTTCAGAATTTGTGCAACTCATTAGTTTACCGCCAAACATTGGAAAACCCGTTTTAGTCAACACACTAAATAACACCATTCAAGAACAGTAAAGGAGATACACAATGTCACAACAAGTTACTCAGTTGAACCCAACACAGCAAACCACTCAATCTGCATTTTTGGCAACCACAGTCATCACAGCGCAGTGCCATGCCATTTTAAACACACAATTTACGCCACCTACGGTAAAACCAGATTGGTTTGATGACCTGAGTAAAAAATTAGACTCAGCAAAATTGGTTGCTAAGCAATGGATTGACGATTTGGGACCACAAGTATCAGCATCGATTCCCTCCAGCGTAATTAATTTTGACACCACTTTCCAAGCATCAATCGATGCCATTCATGAGTTATATAAAGCAGATCCAACAGCAAGTGGCAAAGACAATACAACGGTTCAGCAAGCTTCACAGATTATGACCGCCCTATCTTCTCAAGTCAGCGGTATCGAAGCCACAGTCAAAGGGATGAATAAGGAACTCTCTGATTGGGGGGTGAAAATGCAAGCAGCACATGATGACTTAGTCAATGGTGCGACCAATATTCAAAAAACAATTATTGATTTACAAACAGATATTGAAAGCATGAATAACGCAATAGACAACAATCGTGCAGCCATTGAGAAACTGAATAAAGATCTAGTCTATGCACAAGTTGCGGTTGGTGTTGGCATCTTTATGCTCGTCGCAGGCGTTGCGCTTACCGTCGCAACCGCTGGCACCGCAGCTGTAGTCTCCGGCGGTATCGCAGCCGTCGGCGCGGCATCGATTATTGCTGGTGGCGTTACGTGGGGCGTATTACAAAATCAAATTGATGATGACTACGACAGCATCGCGCAAGAACAAAAGCAAAAAGCTGAAGATCAACAACAGATTATCGCTTTACAGGGGCTTTCCAATGCCAGTAGCGCCGTCGTTTCAGCGATTGAAACATCGACATCAGTATTATCTGATTTTGAAACGACGTGGACTGTCTTTGGTAACGAGTTAGATGATGTAGTAACCAAGCTTAATAATGGTGCATCCATGCAGAGCATTATTATGGAAAAAGTGATGTCTGACGCAGCGAAAAACGAATGGGATGATGCGGTTGAACTTGCTAAACAGCTAGCTAGCGCAAAAATAGCTATCGAAACGAAAGAGTTAGCACCTGCAGTAAAACAAGCAGCTTAAACATTACTAAAGGGGGTTACGCCCCCTTTTATTCTTTTTCGAGGACCATCATGAATCAATCAGCCAGCGAGCAACTTCAAACCGACATTCCTGCATCTATTAGCGCTATGGTGTTACTAAATTCTGCATGCCAAGGCGTTGTTGAAACTTATATTGATCAAGGCAATGCAGAACATTGGTATGCTCAGGTAGAACAAAATTTAAATGCGGTGCAAAAACTGGTACGGCAATGGCGTTTGAGTGGTAATTTATATTTTTCAAATGACATTATGGACAGTGTTCTTTCCATTGCGAGTACATTCAAAGATTCTAATGTTCAAATTTTAACCTTATTCAAAGCACTAGAAACCCGTTTTGACACCGCTCAACTAAAGCAGCTAACTTCATTAATCTTAACATTACAAAATCCGATTCAAAGTCTTACATCAAATATAAAACGTTATGATGAGGGATTGAATGCTTGGGCTCGCCAAGTGGAAGATGCTCATAACACATTGCAACGAACTATTGCACAGATCCAGCAAGAAGAAGTTTCCATCCAAGCAGAAATTATCGCCACTAACACCCAAATTGATCTAATGAAACAGCAGATAGCAGCATTTAAAACCGCCATTGCGAATGCTCAATCGCAGCGTAAGAAAGGGATATTTGAAACGATTTTTGGCGTGGTGCTTGCTCCGTTTACACTGGGAGGTTCTTTGATATTGGCAGGGTTTGGTGTTAGCTCTATTGTAGAAGCACAAAGTGAAATATCTAGCCTGCAAAGCGATATCCAATCATCTTTAAATACCATCAACCACGATCAACAAACGCTCTCTCAAGATCAACAACAAATCGCGTCTCTCAATGCCCTATTGCTAAGTGTCGATCAAGTTAACAACGATTGTGCGGCGATCAGCCGATCCTTAGATACACTACAAACCACGGTGCTCAGTTTATACAATGAAACCAACAACGTCGTTTCTAACCTTACCAAAGCACAAGATTCACAAGCGGTCATTCTGGAGCAAGTTTGGTACCAATCAGCTTACAATGAGTGGCAAGATATTCTGGAGGTAGCATCAACGCTCAATAATGCACAACCTCAAATAACAAAAGCTCAAATCAAGTAATTGATTTGGCTCCAGTGACGGAGCCAATGGCTGATTTAATTGAGCAAGTTATAAAGCAATGCCGATACCGCCAATAACCCTATTGCCATGACAAAGGGTGTACTCATCTGCTGTTGATACTTCGCCAGCGATGGCACTTTGAATACAGCAATCATCGGCATAATAAACAGAATCATAGCGATCACGGGGCCTGAAAACGCTTCCATCATTCCCAGAATGCTGGGGTTGAGTATCGCGACAATCCAAATCGTGACAAACAAAATCGCAATGGTGAGTCGCCCAGCAAAACGCAGTGACAGGCCAAAGTTTTTACACAGCAATCCAGTCAGGCTTTCTCGCGCACCAAGGAAATGCCCTAAAAAGGAAGAGGTAATGGCAATAAACGCCACTAAAGGGCCTAGTGTGGCGATAAAGGGATTATCTGTGACATTGGCAAGGTAAGTCAGCACTGAAATATTTTGCACTTTTGCTTCTTGCAATGCCTCTGGTGATAAAGCCAATACGCAAGAGAACACGAATAACAAGACAAACAGAATCAATACAAGACTGGTGTAACGCAGAATCTGCTCTGATTTTTTATCCGCTAGCGCGCCATAATGACGACGTTGAACATTGGCAAAACTTGAGATCGCCGCTGCGTGGCTAAAAGAAAACACCACGACAGGAATGGCTAACCACACTGTGTGTAAGAAATCACTCGTTTGCGGCAAGACTAATGACGGCACTGACCAATACGGGATCAAATAGAGCGAGAGAAATAATAAAATAGCCGCCAATGGATAAACCATAACAGCAAAAGCGCGCAACATGATCTTCTCGCCACCCAGCATAATGGCAATTAACGCAAAGACTAAGCCACCAGAAAGTAGCACCCGAGGGGGAGCGACCATCTGCGCTTGATTAACCAAAAAGCTATCAACCGTGTTAGTTAGACCTACACCGTAAATCAGTAAGATTGGGAAAATAGAGAGGAAATACAGCAAAGAGATCAAGCGACCAGCCCTTTGGCCAAAGTGTTCTTCAACAACGTCGGTAAAATCGGCATTAGGACGGCGCGATGAGAGAACAAAACGAGCAAGACCACGATGAGAGAGATAAGTCATCGGAAAAGCGAGTAAGACCATTAACACTAATGGCCAGAAACCACCTAACCCAATGTTGATTGGCAAAAATAGAATGCCAGCCCCAACGGCCGTACCAAATAAACTGAGTAGCCAATAGGTGTCGTGTTTAGTCCAATTGGAAATCTGAACATGACTAAAATGAGCCATTTCCTTAGTGTCTTTCACTGCTTTTTCACTTATAT
>NZ_CAWNTB010000070.1:0-5648 GCF_963877065.1 Vibrio sp. V01_P9A10T6 | reverse complement strand
ACTTAATTCTCTTTTATATGGGATAATGCGCCGCGAAAATTACACCTAAATCTTCTAGGTGGGGAGAAAACATGTTTACGATTGAAGGTATTTGCGATTGGTGTAAACAACCAAAGCTATTAATAAAACACGAATATATTGATGGGAAATCGCACCACTCATGTGAAAGTTGCAATGAGTTTGCGCGCATGGATGTCAGGCAGTTTAATATTGCAGAGCAAGCATTTCGAGATCGACAGTCACTGTCACATTAGGCATCAATAGCTATACATGAAAAAGCGCCAACACGGCGCTTTTTTACTGCCTATTTTTAAAGCACACCCATTTCAGCGACTATGATAACTTATCTAATTAGTGACGAGACACTGTTACTAGGATACTTACATTGATCACAAAACAGACAACGGCGCTTTATCTTTGAACAATTTAATTGCTTGCTAAAAATAGTTATTAATCAATAAATTAAAACAAAATCTAACGAATTCAAGCTTGGTTATGCTGATAAATTCAGCAAAAAAAACTTGATCAGTATCTACAACTCAAATACTGTACACACATACAGCATGTATGAAAGGACAGTGTTATGCTTCAAGTAAATTTCGCTTCTCAACTATCAGCTCAGTACCCTTTAGCTAATGCCCATCGCTCAGTCAATACGATTGAACAAGCCATGATGTCAAAGCTTGCTAAGCTATCCCAGCACCAACAGCAGTGGATCTTATTCACCTCTGAATGTCCTCGACCACAGTATGAACAGTTTGCTTCTTTCAATATACATTGCGACAGAGTGATCCACATGAAACCCTCTCAAACGTTATCGGAATTAGAGATTGTGATTAAAGCTATCCGCTCCGGAAATGCCAGTGCGATAATCGCGTCAAATACTATTGAGCCTATCAACCAACACCTACTCAAGCAATTAGCGGCCGAGCACCACTGTGATGTATTTTTTGTTGCAGGGAAACAGCAACCGTTTCATTGATCGAGAAAATGCTGTTAAGGGTGAATAATGCTGTATTACCCTCCATAACGGCAAAGGCCTAGCACTGTGGCTAGACCTTTGAGATTAGAACATCTTATTGTGTCACTGTGACACCAATGGATTAGATATCAATTACATCGAATGCCACTTCAGTATCGACATCGGCTTCGTAATCAACGCCATCAACACCAAAACCGAATAACTTCAAGAATTCTTCTTTGTATTCAACGTAATCCGTCAGCTCTTTTAGGTTTTCAGTAGTGATCTGTGGCCAAAGCTCACGGCAATGCTTTTGAATATCTTCACGCAGTTCCCAGTCATCCAGACGCAGACGATTTTGCTCATCCACTTCTGGCGCACTACCGTCTTCTTTATAAAGACGTTGGCTAAACATGCGATAGATCTGTTCAATACATCCTTCATGTACACCTTGCTCACGCATTTTCTTAAACACCATTGCGATGTAAAGAGGCATAACAGGAATAGCTGAACTGGCTTGAGTAACAACCGATTTAAGAACGGCCACATTAGCCGTACCGCCTAATACAGAAAGCTGTTCATTCAGTGCCGATGCGGCGCGGTCTAAATCCATCTTCGCTTTACCTAGCGCACCATCCCAATAGATTGGCCAAGTTAGCTCAGTACCGATATAGCTATAAGCCACGGTTTTACACCCTTGAGCCAATACGCCAGCTTCAGCAAGTGCGTGGATCCACAGCTCCCAATCTTGACCACCCATAACCGTTACCGTGTCTGCAATTTCCTGCTCAGTTGCAGGTTCAACACTGGCTTCAATGATGATGTCTTTATTGGTATCAACCGCTGTCGCGGTGTATGTTTGGCCAATCGGTTTCAATGATGAGCGAATCAGTTCGCCAGTTTCAGGTAACTTACGCACTGGTGAAGCAAGCGAGTAAACCACCATATCAATTTGACCTAAGTCTTGTTTGATTAGCTCGATCGCTTTCTGTTTTGCTTGGTGAGAAAATGCATCACCATTTAGGCTTTTAGCATACAAACCCGCCTCGTGAGCAAGCTTGTCAAACGCGGCTGCGTTATAAAAACCGGCGGTGCCTGGTTTTTTGTCCGTGCCCGGTTTTTCAAAGAAAACACCGATGGTCGCAGCACCTCCACCAAAAGCGGCGGTAATACGAGACGAAAGGCCGTAGCCACTGGATGAGCCTACAACAAGTACACGTTTCGGTGCATTTTTGATAGGGCCTTGTGCTTTGGTGTAAGCAATTTGTTCTTTTACATTAGCTTCACAACCCACAGGGTGCGTTGTCGTACAGATAAATCCACGAATTTTAGGTTTGATGATCATATTCAACTTCCTTCAAAAATCTCCGCTAGGATAAAAGTTTCGCTCGAAGATCTCACCCTATTTCTTTAAAAACAGGCAGAAATTGCAAGTGGTTGGATCTCTCGTTGCTCAAAAAATCAGGGCACCCGACTAGGATGCCCTGATATATGGTCACACTTTTAGTGACGATATTCGCGACTAGGCGACATGATTAAGCTTTGGCTTTCCCGGCTTATTAGTCATCACCTCGCTCAAGTCATGGCTAAAGTGATCAACTTGAATCGCTTTATAACGCAGTTTGTCTGCGGCCAAAATTTGGTCTACTTCAGTTTGAGTCAACACATTTTCGCTTAAGGCTTGAGCTAATCGCTCAGTAAGGACACCTTTACGCGCAATTTTACCCTCTTTGGCTGCGCGGAACAGCTTGCGCTCAAGTGCACTGATACCGTACATCGCCAAAAATGCTTTTTCCATCAAGCCAACGCTATCGTCTTCCTCTGGCCCAATGTAGCAAAGATGAGTGAGACGATCTCGATGTGCTCCAGGAGTCATTAAGCTTTCCGCCAGTTTGACCGACAGCTCATCGCTAGGTTTGTCATAATGGTTGCCCAAAGGGAAGACCAATACTTTAAGTAAGCGCCCAACCACTTTGTTGGGGAAGTTGCTGTACGCCTCTTGCAAAGATTTAGCCGCGTGGTACAAACAATATTGCACCGCGTAGTGCACGTAATCTAAATCGGTTTGTTGGCGGCCTTCATCTTCATACTTTTTCAAGGTCGCTGAAGCCATGTACAGATAACTCAAACCATCACCTAAACGCGCTGAGATCATCTCTTTACGTTTAAGATCGCCACCTAACGTCAACATAGCGAAATCGGCACTCACGGCAAGTGCTCGGCTAATGCGCGTCAACTGTTGGTAATACGCTTTTGTTGGGCCGCTCATCTGCGCTTTGACAAAGCGCGAACCCGTTAATGCAGCACCGAGTGCCCCAAAGGTATTTTTGGTCGCGTGGCTAATGTGCTTAAACAACAGCTTATCGAAATCTTTCGCGCCTTGCTCTGTATCAGGATTAGCCGCCGCTTCCATCTCTTTCAAAACATAAGGGTGACAGCGAGTGGCACCTTGGCCAAAGATCATCAAATTGCGAGTTAGGATATTGGCCCCTTCAACCGTAATTGCGACCGGGATACCGAGATAATGTGTTCCGAGGTAGTTCATTGGTCCATCTTGAATCGCTCGACCAGAGTGAATATCCATCGAATCATTTAAAATTGTACGCGCAATTTCTGTCATATGATATTTGGCAATGGCAGTCACTATGCCCGGCTTTTCTTTCAAATCTAGCGAGGTTGTGGTTAAGGTTCGTGTCGCTTCAAGCAAATAAGTTAAGCCACCGATACGGCCCAATGCTTCAGCTACCCCTTCAAATTTACCAATCGACATGCCAAATTGCTTGCGCACATAAGCGTATGCACCTGTCGTGCGCGAAGTTAAGTGACCAATCGCCGTACCAAGTGCGGGCAATGAAATACCACGCCCTGCCGACAAACATTCCACCAGCATGCGCCAGCCTTTACCCGCATAGTCAGCACCACCGATGAGCCAATCCATCGGGATGAAAACATCTTGACCACGCGTTGGGCCATTCATAAACGCAAGGCCGAGTGGATCGTGTCGCTCGCCAATTTCCACGCCTTTGTGATTAGCAGGGATCAACGCGCAGGTAATACCGATATCGAGCTTATCGCCTAGAAGTTTTTCAGGATCACTGAGTTTGAAAGCTAGGCCTAGCACAGTTGCAACCGGAGCCAGCGTGATATAACGCTTATTCCAACTGAGTTTAATCCCAAGGACTTCTTTGCCCTCGTGCTTGCCGTAACACACTACGCCTTGATCAGGAATGCCGCCAGCATCGGAGCCTGCTTCTGGCCCGGTCAGCGCAAAACAAGGGATATCCGTACCGTCAGCTAAGCGAGGAAGCCAGTAGTCTTTCTGTTGTTGTGTACCGTAGTGAGAGAGAAGCTCTCCCGGACCAAGCGAGTTTGGCACCATCACTGTAACAGCGGTACTGATACTGCGCGTCGCAATCCGTGACACTATGGTGGAGTTGGCGAGTGCGGAAAATTCACGACCACCGTAGGCCTTTGAAATAATCAAAGAGAAAAAACGCTCTTTACGCAGAAACGTCCACACTTCCGCTGGCAAGTCGCGATCTTCTTTCACGATTTTATGGTCATCTAACATGGACAGCAGCGTTTCCAACTCATTATCAATGAAAGATTGCTCTTCATCTGACAAGGTTGGTTTTGGGTAATGATGCAGCTTGGTAAAGTCTGGACGACCTGAAAACAGTTCACCATCCCACCAAACGCTGCCCGCTTCCATCGCCTCTTTTTCTGTCTCCGATAACGGAGGCAAAACTTGCTTAAACAGTTTAAAGGCGGGGTCGCTTATCCATTTTCTTCGTAGAGAGCTCATGATCAGATCCTTTTGTTCGCTTGGATTGTTACTTCTTATAATAGATTTAATTGGGTTAATCAGCCGCAACGCCGGCGGCTAAATAAGGAATAAGTAAGTCGACGACGGTTTTGGCATCCACTTGGTTGCCAAAATCACTTTCGGCAATCTCAGCCAATGCTTGGCTCGACGCCATGGTAAAAACACACGTGCCTAACGTGAAGTGCAAACGCCAGAATAGAGTTTCAGGCGTCAGTTTTGGGTTCGCCTTCATCACTGACTGAGTAAACAGTGACAATACATCGCTGTAGCGTGTGGTGATAAACCAACGCAAATGACCTTGCACATCGGTATAGCCGCGACCAATCAACAACATAAAACGGCTGGTACCGTTGGGCCTAACATCATTCAACGCACGTAATGGTGTACGCAATGACTCAAACACTTCCGACATTTGATATTCATCTTGGGAGTTTAACTCCTGCAGCGCTTGTTGAACGGCTGGCATAAATGCTTCTAAATAACGATTCAACACTGCACGCACTAACGTTTTCTTATCACCAAAATGGTAGTTAACCGAGGCTAGATTTACTCCAGCTTTGCTGGTGATAGCTCGTAACGATGTATCGTTGAAGCCATGTTCAGCAAACAATCCCTCTGCAACATCTAGGATTTTTTCTTTGGTACTACTTCTTGGTGCCATTTCAATCACTCGTATCAAACAGGTGTTTGAAATATACTATCGACACAATTGATTAACAAGCAATTAACATCACATTTTTACGAAATGATCGGAGCTGAAGAGTAAAATAGAAGTAAGCTAATGAAAGATAAATATTTTAAAAATAAATTGAAAAAAATGGCTTTAAGATGGAACTGATTGTGAAATGCTCAGTCTCAATA
>NZ_CAWNTB010000069.1:0-5774 GCF_963877065.1 Vibrio sp. V01_P9A10T6 | reverse complement strand
CGTCTACTATGCCCTTATCTCTAACAGATAAGGATCATATTCCTAGAAGTCCATTCATGGATGCGAGTTTTTTTAGTTTTCTAAATAAGAAAAAGGTTAAAATCGGAGTTTTTTATCGAGATGTTTACTGGCAGTTCGAAGAGTTGTCATCACTGTCACTTAATCAACGTATTAAAAAACTTATTACTCACTTTTTTTATAGAGCGGAGTTGGTTATCTATAATTTATTTATAGATAGCATGTTTGTACCTTCATTGAATATGAAAAAACACATACCTTATATTCAGCAGAGTAAATTTTTTGAACTGAACCCTGGCTCAGCATCTGTAGTATCTAAAACAAAGCAAGTTGGAGAGAAGCTAGAAGTTTTCTATGTTGGTGGTACGGTAGGCTATTACAATATAAACCTTTTTATTGCAGTTGTTGGAGAATATTTCCACGAAAGTATAAATTTCACCATCTGTACTCGTGAAGCAGATGCCAAAGCTCTTAGGGAAATCATCCGTAACTTACCAAGCAATGTACAGGTTGTTAGCCGCAGTGGGAAGGAGTTGGAAGCGCTATATGAAAATGTAGATTGTGCATGTCTTTACATGGAGCCAACTGAGTATAGGGACTTTGCGGTGCCGGTTAAACTCTTTGAGTACGTTAGCTATGGTAAGCCAGTCATTGCCACTGCGAGTACTTGGGTTGGGGAGTTTGTGAATGAACAGGGGTTAGGTTGGAAAGTTGATTACTCTGAACATTCATTAAAAGAATTTCTTCAGCAATTGTTAGATGAGAAATATAGTATTCCTGCATTTGCTGAAACAGTAAGAGAAAGGGCCCATTTATATTCATGGGAGAAACGCTGTAGAGAGGTCGAAGTCGCTCTGGGAAGTGTGAAGCAATGAAGATAGCTCTATTAGGCAATGCAAATAGCATTCATATCAGACGTTGGGCTGAAGGGCTTTACTCAAAAGGAATTGAAATTCATCTTGTGAGTTGCAACCCGATCACAGAACAATACTCTGAAGGTATTCAACTCCACCAGCTTACACCATATGCACCCTATGGCTACATCATTGCAGCGGTCAAATTAAAAAGGCTTCTCAAAAGAATAAGGCCAGATCTCTTACACGCCCATTATGTTAGTGGGTATGGTTCATTAGCAGCGTTGAGTGGGTATAAAAACGTTATGCTCTCTGCTTGGGGTGCTGACGTGTATGATTTCCCAGGTAAAAGTAGATTTAATCATTGGTTGGTAAAAAATAACCTTCAAAGAGCTAGGGCAATCGGAACCACTAGTCATTGTATGCTTACGGTGATCAAAGCCATCACCCCCGTTTTACCACCTATTCATGTCACACCTTTTGGCGTGGATACCAATTTATTTTGCCCCATTGATAAAAATATGGACGGCCCAAAGCCGAAGGTCTCCATAGGCACAGTTAAGCTTCTTCATAAAAAATACGGTATTGACACACTAATAAAAGCGTTTGCTATCGTAGTTAGTCACTGCAAAGATACCGAGCTAGAATTGGTCATAGTGGGTAATGGGCCAGAAGAGGAAAACCTCAAAAGATTAGCAAGCAGTCTTGGTGTTTCCCGGTTAGTTCAGTTTAGAGGCTATATTGACAACTCCCTTGTTCCTCAGATTCTTAACGCATTGGATATATACGTAGCATTAAGCCGACTTGACAGCGAAAGCTTTGGGGTTGCTGCTGTCGAGGCAAATGCCTGCAGTCTACCAGTTGTTGTTTCAGATGTATCCGGTTTTAAAGAAGTCGTTGTTGACGGAAAAACAGGTTTGATTGTTGAAAGAGATAACCCGGAAGCAGCAGCGCAGGCAATTTGTCGATTGGTAGTTAATGAAAGATTGAGAGAGAAAATGGGCAAATTAGGCCGACAACACGTTCTGGAGAACTACTCATGGGATGTCTCGCTAGATAAGATGATAGACGTATACGACGAGTTGATAGAATGAAAGATAACCATAAGAAAATATGGTATATATCAAAATACGCGAACATATCAAAATATGGTGCGGATACTAGACAGTCATATTTCTGCAAAGAGTTTTCTAAGAAAGGTAACGACGTTACTCTCATACTGTCGAATTCATCTCATCTATATAGTGCCTTGCCTAAATTCAGAGGGTTTTTCAAAGAAGAGAATTACAGCGGGTTCAACGTTGTTTGGGTTAATACATTAAAGTATAAAAATTCAAACTCACCGTATAGAATTTTGTCTTGGTTTCATTTTGAAATAATGACTTTTATCTATGGCATAAAAAAGTGTAGAGAGAAACCAGACGTAGTTATCGCATCGTCTTTATCAATTCTAAGCGTTATCTCAGGAGTGTTACTCAAACGATTTTATGGCTGTAAGTTTATTTTTGAAGTAAGAGATATTTGGCCACAGTCATTAGTAGAATTAAAAGGCCTAAATTTGACTCATCCACTCGTTTGCTTTTTATCTTGGATTGAAAAGTTAGGTTACAAGAGTTCTGATATTATTGTTGGTACCATGGGGAGATTGAATTTACATGTTAGAAAGCAGATTCAAGAAGATAAACAAGTCATTTGTATACCTCATGGTGTCAGTTTGGACTTCTATGAGAAAGAACAAACTGAGATAAATTCGGGCTATATTAAAAGTTATTTCTCAGCTGATAAACCTAATCTTGTATATGCTGGCTCTTTTAACCAAGCTTATAAGCTATCACGTATTCTTTCATTAGCAGGAAATGCCAAAAAGAATCTAGATGTGCATTTTGTCTTGATAGGCGATGGGCCTGAACTTGAAAAACTTCAGAACATGTCTCGTGGTATGGACAACGTAACGATAGCGCCGAAAGTCAGTAGAGAAGCACTTCATAGTATATTGAAACATGCCGATCTATTGCTGCACTCATTCGATGAGAAGCCTGTTTTTATGTACGGAGTGTCCCCTAACAAGTTTGTAGACTACATGTACGCAGGTAAGCCAACAATATGTATTGGCAATGTGTTTTGTCCGATGTTAGAAGAGTCTGGGGCTGGAGTGGTAATTGCTCCATATGATGAGAGCATATTCTATGAAAAGGTGAGAGAATATCTTTCATTAACGGATAGAGAGAAAGAGCTATTTGGCTTGCGTTCTCGCCAGTATATAGTTGAGGAATTAAACTACAGCAAGCTAGCAGAGAAATATTGTGCACTATTTGATAATTAAACGAACTTTCGATATCGTAGTATCTGTAACAGCCTTGGTGTTGTTGTCACCACTTTATCTCCTTGTATCTTTGCTTGTTTTATTGAAGCTTGGTCGACCAATACTGTTTTGCCAAGAGCGTCCAGGTCTCAACGGTTCTCTTTTTAGAATGTACAAATTTCGTTCAATGCTTAACGTAGATAGTTTGATTGCTCTGGAGAATGTTAAAACAGATGCAGTTAGATTAACCAGTTTTGGAAAGTGGCTTCGAGCAAGTAGCCTAGATGAATTACCTGGACTATGGAACGTTATTAAAGGCGAGATGAGTTTGGTCGGTCCAAGGCCTCTGCTGGTGGAATATCTCCCATTGTACTCAAGAGAGCAAGCTAGGCGTCATGAGGTAAAGCCAGGAATTACTGGTTTTGCCCAAGTCAACGGTCGAAACAGTATCTCGTGGGAAGAAAAGTTCAAACTTGACGTCTGGTACGTAGATAACATGTCACTAAAGCTGGATATTGAAATTTTGTTCAAGACCTCTTTAAAGGTGATTAGAAAATCGGATATTACGTCATTAGGTAGTGAAACTACCAAGCCATTCACAGGACAAAAATTATGAATTCACTTGCAATTATTGGAGCTGGTGGACATGGAAAGGTAATTGCAGATATTGCATCACAATGCGGATATGAATTGATCGACTTTTATGATGATGGTAAGCAAGCAGGTCAAATATTTGGTGCTTGGAAAGTAAAAGGGACAGTGGAAGACTTAGAAAAGCAGCAAAGTGACTACTGCGGAATAGTCGTTGCAATCGGTCAGAACGATGTCCGCTCAGCTTTGATTCAAAAGTTTGCTCTTCAGAAACGCATTACTTTAATACACCCAAGTTCAGTTATTAGCATTCATGCTCAAATAGGGGCAGGGACAGTAATCATGCCCCGTGCTGTTGTCAACGCTTTCGCTCAGATAGGTGAGGGTGTGATTATAAATACATCATCTGTGGTTGAGCATGATTGCCGTATAGGTAATTTTAGTCACATATCTCCTGGTGCCGTGCTTTCTGGAAATGTGCATGTGGGAGACTATTGTTGGCTTGGTGCAAATTGTAGTATTAGACAAAACGTATTTATCGGTTCCGGTGCAATCGTTGGAATTGGTGCGGTTGTGGTTAAAGAAGTTAAACCTGCGGCAACTGTCATCGGGTCGCCAGCAAAAGAATTATTGAAATAGGTTTATTGATGCTAAATACAGGATTTTCCCCTTGGCCGAATTATTCAGAGGATGAGGCAAACATCATCGCTGATGTGATCCGATCAAATCGTGTCAACTATTGGACAGGGGTTCATGGTAGAGCATTTGAAGAAGAGTATGCCGCTTGGTGTGGTACGCAATACGCAGTCGCTCTTAGTAATGGTACGGTAGCCTTGGAATTGGCCTTAAAGGCGATGGGAATCGGCCCGGGAGATGAAGTCATCACAACTCCTCGAACTTTCATCGCATCCGCATCTGCAATTGTTGCAGTTGGAGCAAAGCCTGTTTTTGCTGATGTTGAACTCGAAAGTCAGAACATTTCCGCAGAGACCATCTCACGTGTCGTTACTTCAGCCACCAAAGCCGTTATTGTAGTTCACCTAGCTGGACTACCAGCAGAAATGGACGACATTATGGTTTTAGCTGAACATTTAAATTGTTATGTCATAGAAGATTGCGCCCAAGCACATGGTGCAAAATATAAAGGAAGTTCAGTAGGCTCTATTGGCCATGTAGGTTGTTGGTCGTTTTGTCAGGATAAGATAATTACCACTGCAGGTGAAGGTGGGATGATAACAACAAATGATAAAGCGCTATTTGAGTTTATCTGGTCTTATAAAGATCATGGTAAAAACCGACAGAAAATGCTTTATCAAAGTACCGAAAAAGGAAAGTTTCGATGGTTGCATGATAGTTTCGGTTCAAACTACCGCATGACTGAAATTCAGGCAGCGATCGGTCGTTATCAACTCACGAAGGTTGAGGAGTGGTGTGATACCCGTCGTAGCTATATGGAAAAGTATAACGAGGTCGTGGGAAAATTTGAGTTCCTGAAAAGCATAAATATACCTGAATATTCTGTGCATGCCGGTTATAAATATTATATGTTTCTGTCTGATGTATTTTCAGAAATTGAGCGCGACGAAATTATTTCAAGCCTTACTGCTTTAGGTGTGCCAGTTTATCAAGGAAGCTGCAGTGAAATCTATATGGAAAAGGCTTTTGAACCGGACCTAAGGCCCACTCAAAGGTTAGAGAATGCAAAGCTGTTATCACAAAGCTCATTGATGTTTTTAGTTCACCCTTCATTAAGCTGTTCTGAAGTGGACAGAATATGTTACATTCTTGAAAGTTTCTTTAAGCACCTTATAAAAAATAAGTATAAAAGGTAATCAGATTGAAGAGAATAACATATAGGCCACAGTTGGATGGCTTGAGAACACTAGCTGTACTTTCCGTAATTATATATCACGCAGATATATCGGTTTTTGGTGTCAGATTTTTCTCTGGTGGTTATTTGGGAGTTGATGTTTTTTTTGTACTTTCAGGGTATCTAATCACTAAAATCA
>NZ_CAWNTB010000068.1:0-5783 GCF_963877065.1 Vibrio sp. V01_P9A10T6 | reverse complement strand
CCTTGGTTTAGCAAATAGGAATTTTGGGAACAAATAGGAATAATCACCGTTGCCCCAAATCAAAAACCTTGAAGCAAAATCCACCCATCCACAGCTCACTTCATCGTAATAATCAAATCCAGTAGGCGCACAAAAGCAGAAGAAAAAAAATAAGAAAAATAAATAATTTAAAAATAATATTAGTAATACTATAATCATAAAAAGGAGCGTTGGATGAGAGGGCTAGATTACAAATGGATTGAGGCATTAGATGCGGTACTGCACCAAGGAAGCTTTGAACGAGCCGCTGAAAATCTCTATATTTCACAATCGGCTATTTCTCAAAGGATCAAACAATTAGAGAGATTTATTGCCCAACCGGTCCTGATTCGAGAGCAGCCACCAAGGCCTACGCCGGTGGGGAAAAAATTACTAGGGCTTTATCGCCGAGTTCTACTGCTAGAGCAAGAAACCATGCCAGAGTTATTAAATGATACCTCGGTACGTCCGGTAACCTTATCAATCGCTACTAATGCAGATAGCTTAGCCAGTTGGGTTATTCCCGCTCTACAGCCGATCATGAGTAAAGAAAATGTGGCTTTTCAATTTTCCATTCTTGATGAATCGCGTTCGATAGAAAAGATGAAGAACGGCGAAGTGGTGGGAGCGATTAGTTTAGATGATCAACCCTTATCTGGTTGCCGAGCAGAATACTTAGGCAAAATGGATTACTTGTGTGTCGCCAGCCCTTATTTTGTCACGCGTTATTTTTCGAGTGGGGTTAACGCGCAAACTTTGAGCAATGCACCATCAGTGTCATTTGATATGCAAGATAGCCAACATAAACAATTTTTAAAGCAGCATTTTGCTGTGCAGAATGAGATGCGGATTAATCATAAAGTAGGTAGTTCTGAGGCTTTCATTGCTCTTGCAAAATCGGGGTTGGCTTATTGCTTAATTCCACGTTTACAAATAGTAGATGAGTTGGCACAAGGCGAGCTGGTGGAGGTGACTCCTGGGCTAAGCGTAACCAATGTGATCTATTGGCATCATTGGTTGCTTGAAACAGGCATACTACAGGATATTTCTCAGGCCATCGTTCAATATGCTCGCCAAGTGTTGCCGCAATGACAAAAGTTCAACGTCAAAGTTGTGTCATTTCATAAGCTATTAACTGTGCTTATGTAGAGTATCGCCTATGATGTATTCACCCATTTGAGTAAGGTAACTCCCATGAAATTAATGACAAGTGTAACGCTATTATCTGGATTGCTCAGTTTTGGTTCTATGGCGCAGGAAATGAATTTTCCTCATCTTTCAACGACAGGTTATGGTGAAGTCGTTGCGGCACCTGATATGGCTGAGTTTTCAGTTAAAGTGGTTGAATCGACGCTGACGGCGGAGCAGGCAAAAAGAGCGGTCGACAAAGTGGTAGAAGCATTTGTGGCGCGTTTGAAAGAATCCGGTGTGACTTCCCAACAAATATCGAGTTCAAATCTCTACCTTGCCCCTCAATATCACTACCCTAAATCTGGTAAACCTGAGCTAGTGGGCTATCAAGCAACAAGAAGTGTCACGGTTGAGGTTGAAGATTTAAGCCAGCTTAATCAATACCTTGATGTAGCGCTCGGTGAGGGCATTAACCAAGTCGACAATATTCAACTTAAAGTTCGGAATCAAGAGCAATACCAGCAACAAGCTCGGCTAGCGGCGATTCAAGATGCGAATACCAAAGCACTATCATTGGCGGAAGGATTTAAGTTGAAATTAGGTGATGTGTGGCAGATAGACTACAACTCGCCCAGCGTGCAGCCGATTATGATGCGTGCTATGGCAATGGATGCAAAATCTGAATCTAATAGTTACCAAGACTCGACGCTTATTATTCGCGATAGGGTGGACGTAGTCTATCAATTAAACAACTAAGCCCTTACCTAAGCTACTGATTAATGAGTTAATTTAAACTGGATGAAAACGAGCCTTTACTTCCATAAATTGATTGTTTTATTAAGAGGTAGCTTTTTGTTTTGTCTATTTTTTAAGATGCTATAATCCGCTCATCACTATTTAGGGTTAATATTTAGACAAGTCATGAGATACACAAAAATAATCAGCATCCTTCTCATCATTTGTTTCTTATTCAGCGCAATAGTGACTGGGTATTATTATCAGCGCTACCAAGAAGTGAAAGACAACGCAACGCAAAACACGGTAGCGGAGGCGTTTGATCAACTCAATGAAAGTGAACATCAATACCGGGGTTTGAAAGCCCAAGTAGGCTCCATTGTTGATTTACTTAGTCGCAGCCAAAGTTTGTATGAATTTATTTTCTCTCCTTCAGAGGCTAACCAACAGAGTCTTGAAAAAAGCTGGTCTTCTGTTGCTGAAAAACAGACATGGTATAGCTCAATTGCGCTTTTAGACGTGTCTGGGCATGAACAACTTCGGATTCATTATTCTGCGACTAATCATTTGGCTTCTAGTGTAAAAACACAGCAAGACAGCTCACATCATGACTACATTGCTTTTGCAGAAAATCTCTCAGAGGGAGATGTGGGTGTATGGGGCATTACATTGGCAGATGCTCCGAGTAGAGCGGCTATACAGCCTATGCTATGCGTAATCACGCCAGTTACCGTATTAGGGGAGCGAAAAGGTTATTTAGTCCTCAATGTTGATATTTGGTCACAATCTTCGCGCTTAACTCATGCGCGTGATCCACAGTTAACTCCTGAGCTTATCGGCGACTCCGGTTTCTACTTGTCTTCTAGCGATAAAAGCAAATTATTTGGAGATTTATTACCCTCTAACCAGCACGTGAATCTGGCACTTCAATTACCGAAAACCTGGCAACAGATGCAGCTTAAGCCTTCTGGGTACGTGCTAGAAAATAACAAGATGACTGTATATACAACCCTTAAGTTTGCCTCACTGAAACCCGTCTTTTTAATGATTCAATTCACTGATGAGCAGTTAGATCATCGAGCGCAGCGTGACGTCAACGATTTAATCAAAGAGGCTTTTTTCGTCTTCTTCGTTATACTCATTTTTGCGCTTCCCATGGTTTCCATGGCATTGCATTACCATCATCGAAGTATTGAAAGCAAACTGGCAAGAGCAGCCTTGAATGGTATGTCTGCAGTGATGATCTCAGACAGAAAGCACAAAGTGATGATGGTTAATGGCGAATTTGAAAAGATTACCGGTCTGACTATTGACGAGATAAAAGGCAGTAACGCATTAAAGTTACTGCTCAGTCCAAATGGTATGGAGTTTATGCTCGAGGTACTTGAGGAGGTATCGCAGCAACATTTCTGGGAAGGTGAAGTAGAAATGGTCAATACGCAAGGTGAGACGCTAACCGCCATCATGAGAATTCAAGCGATTAAAGAGGCGACTAAAGTTAGCTATTATATTACGTCTTTAGTCGATATTACTCAGCACAAAGAGCTTGAAAACCGATTACGAGAATTGAGCGAAAAAGACGCTTTAACTCAGCTATGGAATCGGCGTAAATTTGAAGCAGAATTGCAGCATCATACGCACCTCGTTCAACGTTATCCCGAAAGCCATCATGTTTGCCTTGTCTTAATTGATATTGATTACTTTAAACGAGTGAATGATGAACAAGGACATGATGAAGGTGATCGCGTCATTATTAAAGTTGGTGAGATTTTGAGCCAAACATTGCGTGCCACCGATTTTCTGGCACGTATTGGCGGTGAAGAGTTTGCGATTATTATGCCGCACACTTCTGTAGAAGAAGCCGAGACTGTCCTAGACCGATTACGAGTAGCGGTAGAGCAAAGCCTCACCGTGACTATCAGCGCTGGCTTTACTGACTTAACCGCAGATGGTAAACGCTCGTATAAATGCGCTGACATTGCTTTATATGAGGCCAAAACCTTAGGGCGAAATCGAGTTTCACTGTGTAAAAGTAGTGATGATCTTGCTTAAGGCATACCGCAAAGAGTGATGGGTTTGGAAAGTAAAGCGTAAATAGCGGAAATAAAAAAATCGGGGCAAGCCCCGATTTTTTCTGCTTTGTATTCGACGTTCGATTATAGAACGTGAACAGAAGCTGTGTTGGTTGTACCTGAGGCAACAAGTGCACCAGAAACCATCACTACGATGTCACCCTTCTTGCCTAGACCAGAAGCCAGTGCAATCTCTTTACCATTGATGTAGAACGCATCAGTGCTGTCGATAGTATCAACAACAACCGGTGTTACACCTTTAGTCAGAACAAGTTGAGCCGCCGTTTTCTTGTTAGTGGTTACAGCAATGATGTTCGCAGTTGGGAAGTACTTACGCACTGAACGAGCTGATTTACCCGCTTCAGTTGCGACCACGATAAGTGGAGCCGCCAATTTCTCAGCAGTATCTACTGCACCTTTACATACGGCTTCAGTAATGCGTAGGCGTGGGCTGTCTAAACGAGAACCCAACTCAGCTTGTAGAACGCGGTCAGTGCGAGCACAGATTTGCGCCATGATAGTGACCGCTTCAACAGGGTATTTACCTTTTGCTGTTTCGCCAGAAAGCATCACTGCATCTGTACCATCCATTACCGCGTTGGCTACGTCGCCAGCTTCTGCGCGAGTTGGACGTGGGTTCTTGATCATTGAATCAAGCATTTGAGTTGCTGTGATAACCACTTTACGTGCGCGGTTACATTTTTCGATCATCATCTTCTGTGCAAAGATAACTTCTTCAGCAGGGATCTCAACACCTAGGTCGCCACGAGCAACCATGATACCGTCAGAAAGCTCAAGAATTTCGTCGAAGTTATCAACGCCTTCTTGGTTTTCAATTTTAGAGATGATTTGGATATCTGCGCCGCCGTTTGCTGTTAGCAGTTCGCGGATTTCACGTACGTCGTCAGCTTTACGAATGAAAGAAGCAGCAACAAAATCAACGCCTTGCTCACAACCAAATTTAAGGTCTGCTTTATCTTTTTCAGAAAGAGCTGGAAGGTTCACTGAAACGTTAGGAAGGTTAACACCTTTGTTTTCACCTAGCGCGCCGTTGTTCAGCACTTTACATTTCACTTCAGTTTCTGTGGTTGCAATCACTTCCATTTCAATCAGGCCGTCATCAACCAAAATTTTGTTACCTACAGTAAGGTCTTTAGCAAAACCTAAGTAAGTCACGGCAACTTTATCTTTGTTACCTACAACGGTTGCATCAGTAGTGAAAGTGAAATCCTGGCCAGCCACGAGATCAACGTCATCACCATTTTCTAGTTTGATGGTACGGATTTCAGGACCTTTAGTGTCTAAAAGGATCGCAAGCTGTTTACCAGTGTTTTCCATTACTTTACGGAAGTTCGCAATACGAGTGCCGTGTTCTACGAAGTCACCGTGAGAGAAGTTCAAACGCATAACGTTCATGCCAGCATTCACTAGCTCAGTAAGCTTCTCTACAGATTCAGTTTTAGGGCCAATCGTACATACGATTTTGGTCTTTTTCATGGAAGGTTCTCTCCGGTAAATATGATTACAATTTGAAGTTGGTTGAGTGTTCTAGCGTCATCACAAGCGGCAATTTTTCTTATCTATTACCCAACAATATTGATGTGATTTTGTGACATTAGAGCTGAAAGTCTTTCAACAGTTTAGTCATTTTATGACCAAGCATTGTCGATTTTATAGCGTTATTTTGCCACTTATTGAGTTTAAATCGGTTAAGTTGCAAAAGAATAACAGTCAATTCTGTAATTTTTTTTCTTTTCGGCGCGAATTCTACCACCTAATGAGTTCAATATCACTGCCTAAGAATTGTCTTAGGACAAGGTTTTAGCG
>NZ_CAWNTB010000067.1:0-5977 GCF_963877065.1 Vibrio sp. V01_P9A10T6 | reverse complement strand
ACACAGCAACAGAGAACTGTTCTGTTGCTTTAATGATGAACGGCAAACTGTACGTTCGCAGTGAAGTTGCCCCTCGCGATCACACCAAGAAAATTCTACCCATGGTGGATTCCGTCCTCAAAGAAGCGGGCATCACCTTACAGGAACTAGACGCGCTAGCCTTTGGCCGTGGTCCGGGCAGTTTTACCGGAGTACGGATTGGCATTGGAATTGCACAAGGTTTAGCATTCGGCGCTGATTTACCTATGATAGGTATTTCGACCCTGGCAGCGATGGCGCAAGGCAGCTATCGTTTACAGGGTTACCAGCAGGTGGCGTGTGCAATTGACGCCAGAATGAGTGAGATTTACTGGGGTCGTTATACACGTCAAGAAGATGGCTCTTGGCAAGAGATAGATGCAGAGTGCGTCATTGCTCCTAATACTCTTGCTGAGCAAATCAAAGCTGACAGCATCACTTGGGGCTGCGCTGGAACGGGTTGGGCGGCTTATAAAGAAGAGTTAGATACGTTGCCTATCTCGTGTCAAATGGGGGAAGTATTGTACCCAGATGCACAGGATATGGTGTTTCTTGCTCAGTACGAGTTTACCAAAGGAAACACGCTAACGGTGGAAGAGTCGAGCCCTGTTTACCTGCGTGATAACGTGGCTTGGAAGAAGTTACCGGGCCGAGAATAATCAGTGAAAGGCAAGGCGTTGCATTCGTCTTGCTCTAATTGAATAGGAACAGTATGGTTTCAATTAACGGTTTACCTCCTGCGATAGTGCCCGGTAGCAATAGGGCTAATCGCGCAAATAAGAACAATGGGGTAAAGAAAGGCGATGCCAAAACCGGAGTAGGTCAACCTACTAAGGTGGCGAATGCTGTTTCTCATTCAATTCGTCATGTCGATCCATCAGAGATTCATCAGGCTAATCTGGAATACGATCTTCCTGAAGGTCGATCAAGAAAGGCGATGGAAGAGTACATGGACGTGATGAACCAAGCAAAAAAAGAGGAACTTGCTCAACTGCTTGGAGTCGATATCTACATCTAATCCAACAAGGTCATTATGATGCGATCTTTTTCCACTTCTAAAACGCTACTGCTGTTATCGTCCACATTGTTGCTTGGTGCATGCTCAAGCTTACCGGATGATCTTCGTGCCAGTAGTGAGGCCGTGATCACCGATTACGCCACTTGGGTCAATACGCCAACCAATGAGCAAGATGAAGTCCGGCTGGGCGGCGTCATCGCCAGTGTGACTAATTTGGCGGATAAAACCCGGATTGAAATAGTCAATTTGCCGATTAGCTCATCAGGCCGACCGGATATCGACCGCGAACCGCAAGGGCGTTTTGTTGGCTATGTTGACGGGTTTGTTGACCCAGTGGCTTATGCGAAAGATCGTTTGGTGACGCTAGTGGGAACCAGCCTTGCTCCAGAAAAGGCCAAAGTGGGTGAGTTTGAATACACTTTCCCAACCATGGTCGTAAAAGGACTACATTTGTGGCGAGTTGAAGAAAGAGTGGTCGTGAATGATCTCGGTACTTATATGTACCCTTGCCACAGCTTATATTGTCGTCAAATGTACATTGGTGCTCGTGAAGGGCGCGTGGTACAAGAAGTGAAATAGCGATGCAACAAAAACAGTACTCTCTTGCGCAAGGAATGATTGCGACTCAAGAGTTGGGAAACGCACAAAC
The DNA here is from genome assembly GCF_963877065.1 of Vibrio sp. V01_P9A10T6. NCBI lineage: Bacteria > Pseudomonadati > Pseudomonadota > Gammaproteobacteria > Vibrionales > Vibrionaceae > Vibrio > Vibrio sp. V01_P9A10T6. The sequence goes on along the minus strand of NZ_CAWNTB010000067.1, from coordinate 4,292 downwards.
GGCCGACTTATCGGTCGTTTTTTTGCATGGTTGGTTAGATAATTCATCCAGTTTTCTTACCGTTATCAAAGCGTTAAGTCACCTTAATCCACAGTTACACCTTTGCGCAATCGATTTACCGGGACATGGCCTTTCAAGCCATAAAGCCGACGGTCATTTTTACCCATTTCATGACTATATTGATGATATTTACTCATTTTTGCTCAACTTATCGCCAAACAGGTTAGTGATCGTAGGGCATTCCCTTGGTGCTTTAATCGCAAGTTGCTATAGTGCCGCCTTTCCTGAGCAAGTCGCAGGATTAGTTCAAATCGAAGGAATGGCTCCATTGGCTGAATCGCCACTAGAGAGTGTGGCCAGGCTGCGCAATGGCGTACTCAGCCGCCAGCGGATCCGGCGTAAGCCTCGTCGTAGGTTACCGAACTTAGAATACGCTGTTGCTCGCCGAGCCGAAGTCAACCAGTTAGAAGCAGCCTTGATCCAACCCATCGTTATTCGAGGGGTTGAGCGGCGCAATGACGAGTGGTATTGGCGTCATGATCAGAAGTTAAACAGTGATTCTTTGTATCGCATGTCCTATGAGCATGCTCAGCACATAATGGCGCACATCCAATGCCCACAACGTGTGATTCTCGGTACACACGGTTTTTCTGAGTTACGAGCCGCTCGTGGCTATTTCGCCGATGATCGGCAAGAGATGTTCACTATTTCTGGTGGTCATCATTGCCATCTTGAGCAACCTTCGCAAGTCGCCGAACTAATTTTTGGCTTAGTTAACAAAATTTAAACAAGTGTTTGAGTGTTTCGTGCTCAAGCGCTTTGGCTGTGCTGTAATAGCGCACATAAAAATATCGCCGTAGAGCAGCCGCCAATAACGAGGAGTATTACCGTGGAGAAACCTTGGCTTTCACGCTATCCAACTGACGTACCTGAATTCATCAACCCTGATCAGTACCTCTCTTTGGTCGAAATGTTTGAGCAATCGGTTCATAAATATGCCGATCAACCAGCCTTTATGAATATGGGTTCGGTCATGACTTTTCGTAAACTGGAAGAGCGCAGCCGAGCATTTGCCGCCTATTTGCAAAATGAGCTAAAGCTGAAAAAAGGTGATCGTGTCGCCTTAATGATGCCTAACCTATTGCAGTATCCGGTCGCGTTATTTGGCGTATTACGAGCCGGGTTGATTGCGGTGAATGTTAACCCGTTGTACACCCCGCGAGAGCTTGAGCATCAACTGAATGACGCCGATGCAAAGGCGATCGTCATCGTCTCGAATTTTGCCAATACCTTAGAGCAAATTGTTGAAAATACCTCAGTAAAACATGTGGTATTGACCAGCCTTGGACAGATGTTACCTAGAGCAAAAGGGACGTTGGTTGATTTCGTTGTGAAATATGTGAAAGGGATGGTGCCAAAATATGACTTACCAGGTGCCATTTCCATGCGTAAGGCGTTGCACAAAGGTCGCCGTTTACAGTATGTGAAGCCTTTTATGTCTGGCGACGACATTGCATTTTTACAATATACCGGTGGTACAACCGGTGTGGCAAAAGGGGCAATTCTGACCCACCGCAACATGATTGCGAATGTGCTCCAAGCAAAAGGGGCATATGGCCCAGTATTGGCCGAAGGCCGCGAACTGGTTGTGACGGCATTACCGCTTTATCACGTATTTGCACTGACCGTAAACTGTTTACTGTTCGTCGAAATGGGTGGGCGTAACCTATTGATTACTAATCCACGCGATATTCCAGGCTTTGTTAAAGAGTTGCAAAAGTACCCATTTACTGCCATTACGGGGGTGAATACGCTGTTTAATGCGTTGGTCAACAACGAAGATTTCCATGAACTTGATTTCAAAAATCTTAAGCTTTCTGTTGGTGGTGGCATGGCGGTACAGCGCGCGGTGGCCGAACAGTGGAAAAAAGTGACGGGTATCCACCTGCTTGAAGGTTACGGTTTGACTGAATGTGCACCACTGGTGACAGGTAATCCTTATGATTTAAGTGATTATTCGGGAGCCATTGGTTTACCCGTTCCTTCAACCGAAGTGCGTATCGTTGATGATGAAGGCAAAGTGTTGGCTTATGATCAAGTCGGTGAGTTGCAAGTGCGTGGCCCACAAGTGATGCAAGGTTATTGGCAAAGACCGGAAGCGACGAAAGAAGTGATTGATGCCGATGGTTGGCTCTCTACAGGCGATATCGTCAAGTTTGACGAGCAAGGAATGGTCTATATTGTCGATCGCAAGAAAGACATGATTTTAGTCTCTGGATTCAACGTTTATCCTAATGAGATTGAAGATGTGGTTGCACTGCATGGCAAAGTATTAGAAGTGGCCGCTATCGGCCAGCCTCATGAAGTGTCTGGTGAAATCGTCAAGATTTATGTGGTTAAGCGTGATCCAAGCTTAACTAAAGATGAAATCATTGCCCATTGCCGTAAACATTTGACCGGCTATAAAGTGCCTAAGTTGATTGAGTTTAGGGAAGATTTACCAAAGAGTAATGTGGGTAAAATTTTACGCCGCGTACTTCGTGAAGAAAATGATGCGGCAATTGAACAAACAAAACGTGCCTAAGCATCAAGTCAGTATGAAAAAATAGTGCTAGAATGCCGACTCAAACCGTCGGCATTTTTATGTCCCCTCTAGTAGGGTTGCCCAAAGTGAGCCATTAGTGAACTACCAAATAATTACCCAGCCTAACGACCTACAACGTGTATGCCTTGCCGCGCGAGATGCCGATGTGGTGATGCTCGATACCGAGTTTGTCCGAGTGCGTACCTTTTACCCACAGCTCGGATTGATCCAGCTTTATGATGGTGAAAACCTCTCTTTAATCGACCCACTTGCCTTTGATGACATGGCCCCTTTTGTCGAGTTACTGCAAGACACCTCCGTGCTCAAAGTGCTGCATGCGTGTGGTGAAGATCTCGAAGTGTTTCATAATGCATTTGGCTGCACACCGTTTCCAATGGTCGATACACAAGTAATGGCAGCCTTTCTCGGCCATGGACTGTCTACCGGATTTGCCGCATTGGTTAATGAATTCTTAGGGATTGAAATTGATAAAAGTGAATCGCGTACTGATTGGTTAGCAAGGCCTTTATCGCAAAAGCAGTTGGATTACGCTGCCGCCGATGTGTTTTATTTGCTGCCGATTTACGAGAAATTACTCGATAAAGTGACGCAGGCGGGCTGGTGGCAAGCGGCGCAGCAAGAATCTGAACTATTGAGCGTCAAACGCATTAAACAGACTAATCCCGATTTGGCCTATTTGGATATCAAAGGGGCATGGCAACTAACACCGCAAGAATTAGCGATTCTCAAACCCTTAGCTACTTGGCGCTACGAAGAGGCGGTACGCCGTGATTTGGCGCTGAATTTTGTGGTCAAAGAAACAGACTTGCTGACTATCGCTCGTTTGGGATTGACGAGTGCAAGCCGTATGATTGATGAAGGGGCCGATCCGAGATCGATTCAACGTCACAGTGCCAAAATCATTGCATTGGTGAAAGCGGGCCAGCAGACTCCGGCTGATCAATACCCACCTAAAATCGACCCTTTGATGGACTATCCCGGCTATAAACAGTTGTTTAAACGGTTGAAAGATGAAGTTAAATCAGTGTCTCAAACCACGGGTTTAGCGACTGAATTTTTAGCCTCTAAAAAACAGCTCAACCAGCTATTGAGTTGGGTGTGGAAGAAAGAGAGAGATCCCGCGCAATTGCCGGATGTGATGCAGAGCTGGCGCTTACCTATTCTCGGTGAACGGCTCAACAAATTGGTTGAGTAAAATTGGTTAGTAAAGAGAAAGAGCCTGCAATTTTGCAGGCTCTTTTATCATAAGGATTACTTTTCTTCGTCTGGCAGTTTCACGTTCAATTCCAGCACAGAGATATCATCATCTTTGTGCTCAAAAGAGACTTCAACCATCGAAGGGTCAACCGCGACGTATTTGGCGATCACCTTGAGAATGTCTTCTTTCAATTGAGGCAAATAGGTCGGTGCAGGGTCATTTTCACTACGACGTTCGGCGACGATAATTTGCAAACGCTCTTTGGCAAGGCTTGCTGAGGTCGTTTTCTTTTGTGGTCGGAAAAACTCAAGTAGAGACATAATATTAACCCCCGAAAAGTCGTTTAAAGATGCCCTTTTTCTGCTCCGTTAGAAAACGAAACTCGACTTCTTGCCCTAATAAGCGCTCGACAGCGTCAGCATAAGCTTGGCCTGCGTCTGATTGATCGTCAAAAATAACCGGAACACCTTTGTTGGAGGCATTAAGCAC
>NZ_CAWNTB010000066.1:0-43116 GCF_963877065.1 Vibrio sp. V01_P9A10T6 | reverse complement strand
GGTTTGGGGTGAAGCGCGTCAGCATGAACTGTTGTTAGAGTCGGGAATCATCAAACTGTTACCTATTGAACAAGGATGGCAAGTTAACGCTTACTCACTTCAGTTGCGCACGGATGACGAAGTGTGGCCTAAACTTGATGTCGCGTTTGAATGGCAACCGACGCAATGGCGTTTGAACTTGTCGCAGTTAGACATAAAAACTTTGCTTCCCTTTGTGAAAATGATGCCCGATTCCAGCAAAACGAACGAGCTTTTGCAGCAATTGGATTTTGGGGGCACCCTAGAAGATATTCGGCTCAGCAAAGGAGATAGCCTGCAATCGCTTCGTTATTCGGCCGAACTCAGTGATGGCGCCATGGCGCAATGGCAGTTATTGCCACAAGTACACCATCTCAAAGCCTCCATTGCAGGTAGCATGGAGAGTGCCCGCGCCAAAGTAACGCTGATTGATGACGTGTTACCTTATGGTGATGTTTTCCAAGCACCATTGAATATTCGTCAAGGTGAAGCCGATGTTGTGTGGCAAAAGCAAGACGATGGCTGGTCATTGTGGGCCAGTAAAGTGACTGCGGCGACGCCTGACTTACAAGTGCTTGGATCATTTCGTCTCGATTTTCCTGAAAAACGCAGCCCTTTACTTTCATTTTATGCGGAAGCGGACTTATACAATGCAGGTGAAACTTGGCGTTATTTGCCCACCTTAGCATTGGGGCGCAAGTTAACAGACTATCTCTCTACTGCGATTCAAGGCGGTAAAGCCAACACTGCTAAACTGCTTTGGTATGGTGAACTTGGCGATTTTCCCTACCAACAAAACAATGGCGTATTCCAAGCTTGGGTTGGTTTAAAAGAGGCGAAATTTAGTTTTGATACGGCGTGGCCGCCGATCACCAATTTGCAACTCGATCTGCTGTTTGAAAACGATGCGATGTACCTTGATTCACACTCTGCGACCTTAATGGATGTCACTGCCCAGCGGATCACAGGGCGAATACCTGAGCTAGCCGAAGGTGGACACATCGAAATCGAAGCCAGTGCAACAGCCCAAGGCAATGCCGTACGCGACTATATGACCTCAACGCCTTTAGTGGATTCGGTGGGAGCGGCGTTAACGGCGATCCAAGTCAGTGGCGAAGTGCAATCTGAATTTCAGCTTCGTATCCCTTTTGATAGTGAACAGGAACCCCGAGCATGGGGTTGGGCGAATTTAAATAATAACCACGTGGAAATTGATGCACCGCCAATGGTGCTTGAGGGCGTCTCTGGCAAAATTGAATTTGATAATGACGTTGTGACGGCAGCCGGTTTGTCGGCGGATCTGCTGACTCAACCGATCGCGATTGATTTTAAAGGTGAAAATGCCAGCCAAGGTTACGCGGTGAATATTGATGTGGTGGGAGACTGGGATATTAAACCCCTGACGCCTTTTGTCGGTGAGCGCTGGCTAAACCGTTTAAAAGGGCATGCTCCTTGGCAAATGGGCGTTGATATTCAGCTCAATGATGTCGGTTTCACTTATCAAATCGACACCTTAGCCGATTTAAAAATGGTAGAAAGTGATTACCCTTACCCGCTAAAAAAAGCCTTCAACGTGGCAGGCAAAGCTCACTTGCAAGCATCGGGTAACCAAGAGTCGATCACCGCTCGCCTACAATTACCACAAGCGAAATACCAAGCTGAAATCGATATCACATCGAAAAAACCACGCCTGACAGCCACCAATCTCATAGTAGGGAGCGGCAATTTCAAAATCAGCCCAGTGGTTGGCCACCATGCGCAGATCCGCAGCGATACCTTTAATTTGGATGAATGGTTGAGTTTGGCCAATGAGCCTCAACCGAAGAAAAAATCAGCTCTAGCGGAGATGAATACTCCTGAGATCCCACCACCAGAGAGAGTGGACATCAACGTCAAAGCACTTCTACTAGCGGGAATTGAATGGCACGATGTTGATTTTAATGCCAGACGTAAAAATCTCGGTTGGTACGCACAGCTCGAGAGCCAAGAAGCAAAAGGCCAAGCGAGTTATATTGAACCTTATGATTTGTCCGTCTCGCTTGAACGCTTGCACGTTTACATTCCTGAGTTGGAGGACAGCTCCAAAAAATCATTGTTGGTTGATCAAGATCGCCAGTCTGAGCCGCTTATTACTGATTTTGACCGACAGTTTCATCGATTGGTGCCAAACTTAACTTTGGCCATTGATGATTTTTGGTTGCAGGGTTACAAGGTGGGCAAGATGAATATGGACTTCCAACGGCAAGGTGATACTTTGCAATGGAAGAAGATTGATATCAGTAGTGGTTCAAACCAAGTCAATATCAGTGGTGCTTGGACGTTGAATAAAGATGCACAAGGTGATGAGCGTAGCCATACCCAACTGAATCTCACCATGAAAGGTGACAATAATAGCGATTTGATGGAGCGCTTTGGCATTAGCTCTGGTATCCAAAGAGCGCCATTTGAAATGTCGAGTCAAACCGAATGGGATGGCGCGCCTTGGTCAATGAAGATCGACAGCTTAGAAGGCAAGATAGAGACTACTATGGGGAAAGGGGTAGTTTCTGATGTCAGCGGTGCCGCTCGTTTACTCGGATTATTCAGTTTAGATTCCATTATCCGTAAAATGCAGCTCGATTTTAGTGACGTGTTTGATAAAGGAATGGCCTTTAACTCAATTACGGGCAGTGGTGAAATTTCGCAAGGGATTTTTGTTACCAACAACATCAAAATGGATGCCGTAGCTGGTGAAATGACCATTAAAGGCTTAGCGGATCTCAATAGCCGCACCGTCGATGCTGAGGTGAATTTTGTACCAGACATCACATCAGGAATTCCCGTCTTGACGGCTTTTGCGGTGACGCCGCAAACAGCACTGTATGTCCTAGCTATTACGACCGTGATTGCACCTGTGGTTGAGGTCTTTACCCAAGTCAATTATGAGGTTAAAGGACCAATTAATTCACCGGTTGTTAAAGAGCTTTCACGTAGTAGGGGCGAGTTTAAATTGCCAGAAAAGTTGAGAAAATTGACTGAAAAATAGGGAAGTAGGCATGGATCGCGTTGGACTTATTCAAATGACGTCAAGCTCTGAACCTGCGCAGAATTTGGCCTATATCGAACAGCAAGTGTCACTACTTGTGGCGCAAGGTGCGAAGTGGATTGTCACGCCGGAAAATGCACTGGTGTTTGGTACGCGACAACAGTATCACCAACATGCCGAGCCATTGGGGCAAGGGCCCTTGCAGAGCCAATTGGCTGCTATGGCTCGCTTTCATCGGGTGTGGCTGTTGGTGGGCAGTATGCCTATCCGTCGTGAGGTTGGGGTAACGACTACCTCCTTGCTGTTTGATGCCAATGGCGATCTTGTCGCGTACTATGACAAATTACACATGTTTGATGTAGATGTTGCTGACGGCCACCAGCGCTATCGAGAATCGGAAACTTTTACCTGCGGCACAAAGCTGAGTGTTGCGTCGACGCCATTTGGTCAAATTGGCCTTTCCATCTGCTATGATGTGCGCTTTCCGCACCTCTATTCCCAATTAAGAATGCAGGGTGCCCAGATATTAGTGGTTCCTGCGGCCTTTACGGCGGTGACCGGAAAGGCACATTGGGAAGTCTTGTTAAGAGCCCGAGCGATAGAGAATCAGTGTTGGGTTGTTGCGGTTGGGCAAACTGGGCTTCATCCATGTGGGCGCGAGACATGGGGTCATTCGATGGTCATCAGCCCTTGGGGTGAGGTTATTGCAAGCTTAAACCAGCAAGTGGGGAATTTAGTCGCCGATATTGACTTGGCTTACGTTGAGCAAGTTCGACAAAAAATGCCCATTGCTGCACACACCCGATTCACGAATCAGTTTATAGATAATAAGAGCAAACTATGAGTATTAACCGCATTGAAGATGCACTATTAAAACCTGCAGGATTAACCGAGCAAGATATTGCGGATACACTAGCGACAATTGCCACTCGTCAAATTGATTATGCCGATATCTATTTTCAGTCGAGCTGGCATGAATCTTTAGTGCTCGAAGACAGCATTATTAAAGACGGCTCATTTAATATCGATTGCGGTGTTGGTGTGCGTGCCATCACAGGTGAAAGAACGGGTTTTGCTTATTCAGATCAAATCCAATTAGAAGGTTTGAAACAGAGTGCAATAGCCGCACGAGGCATTGCGCAGCAAGGCAAAAGTGGTTGTGTTCAAGCCTTTAAACGTAGCGATAATCAAGCCTATTATGCGGCGGATAACCCACTAGCCAGTTGGGAAAAAAAGCAAAAAACAGAATTACTGCAAGAGCTGGATGCTTACATTCGTACCAAAGAGCCGTTGATCCAAGAAGTCTCGGTGAGCTTAAGTGGTGTGCATGAACAGATGTTAGTTGCTGCAACCGATGGGACTTACGCAGGCGATATCCGCCCGTTGGTCCGTTTGTCGATCAGCGTGTTAGCACAAAAAGGTGATCGCCGCGAGCGAGGCAGCTCTGGCGGTGGTGGTCGTTTTGGTTATGACTTTTTCCTCACCGAACAAGATGGCCGTAAAGTTGCGTTTCAGTTTGCCGATGAAGCTATCCGACAGGCCTTAGTCAACCTTGAAGCTGTCGCAGCTCCCGCTGGTGCGATGCCTGTTGTGCTCGGTTCTGGTTGGCCGGGTGTCTTGCTTCACGAAGCGGTAGGGCATGGCTTAGAAGGTGATTTCAACCGCAAAGGATCTTCTGTCTTCTCCGGTAAAATTGGCCAGAAAGTAACCTCAACGCTTTGTACGATTGTTGACGATGGCACACTGAAAGATCTGCGTGGCTCGCTCAATGTCGACGATGAAGGTGTCAATGGTCAATACAACACCTTAATTGAAAATGGCGTGTTGAAAGGCTACATACAAGACAAACTCAACGCACGTTTGATGGGGGTGAACCCTACGGGTAATGGGCGTCGTGAATCGTACGCACATTTACCGATGCCGCGCATGACCAACACTTACATGTTGCCGGGTGAACATACGCCAGAAGAGATCATTTCAACAGTGAAGAAAGGCGTTTATGCGCCCAACTTTGGCGGTGGCCAAGTGGATATCACCTCGGGTAAGTTTGTGTTCTCTGCCTCTGAAGCCTATATGATTGAAAACGGCAAAATTACTTATCCAATCAAAGGTGCAACCTTGATCGGTTCGGGCATTGAGGCAATGCAACAAGTCTCGATGGTGGGTAACGATTTGAGCCTTGATCGCGGCGTTGGAGTGTGCGGTAAAGCAGGGCAAAGTGTGCCTGTTGGAGTAGGGCAACCTACGCTTAAGCTAGATTCGCTCACTGTTGGTGGCACCGAATAACGTTGTTACTCGCTCAGAGCTGACGTGGTTTGTATCGCGCAGCGTAAGCAAATAAAAAGCGGCGTTTTGATGCGCCGCTTTTTTATCTCTTTTATTCACTGCGTTGAATTGAGAAGGTTAAATATCATCTCGCTCGATCGGGCAGCTCATGCAGCGCGCGCCGCCTCGGCCTCGGCCGAGTTCATTGCCGGGGATGGTTAATACTTTGATGCCTGCCTTATCGTATTTCTCGTTAGTGTAGACATTGCGCTCGTAGCCAATCACAACTCCGGGTTTAACCGTTAACACGTTGTTGGCGTCATTCCATTGCTCACGTTCAGCCTCATAGCTATCACCACCGGTGGTGATGATTTTGAGTTTGTCCAAACCTAACGCGCGTTCAATCGCATTAACATAACTTGGCATTGAATCGACGTTCATCCCGCCATTGCCTTTTGGCGTTAAACGCCATGTTTCTAAATCATGACGCATAATTTCGGGGTAAACAGAAAAGGTGTCGACATCCATATGTGTCATCACCGTATCTAAATGCATACAAGAGCGGTGTTTAGGCAGGTTAACGGCAATCACCTCTTTGGCCTGCCCATGTTTAAATAAACTCGCAGCAAAATTTTCTACCCCTTGCACAGTTGTGCGTTCGGAAATACCAATCAACACCGCACCTTTACCGATCACCAGTACGTCGCCCCCTTCAATATTGGCATTATCGTAGTGCAGATCTTCATCACCAAAATACTTGATAAAATTCTCTCCTGCAAATACAGGATGCCAACGATAAATGGCACGTAAATGGTTGGTTTCACGTTGGCGTGCTGGTTTCATCATCGGATTAAGCGATACGCCGCCATACACCCAGCAAGAGGTATCGCGGGTAAAGAGATGATTAGGCAACGGTTCAATCACAAAATCTAACGGACGATGCATTTTAGGTAGCATCGAAGAGGAGTGGATGGGTAGTTCGGAATAAGCAAGACCACCGAGTAGCAGAGTGGCGAGGTGTTCATTATCCATGTCAGCTAAATAGCAGCGCAGATCGCGCGCCAAAGTGGGACCATAGCGAAAATCAGAAATTTGCGTATCGAGCAACCACGCTTTGGCATCGGCAACGGCTAATGTTTCGACTAAGAGATCATGCAACAACAGCACTTCAACATCTTGGTCCTTCAATGTGTTGGCAAAAGCATCATGCTCTTTTCCTGCATCTTCTACGGCAAGCACATCATCAAATAACAGTTCATGACAGTTCGACGGTGTGAGATGAGTTAAGGCACGCTCTGGCCGATTGAGTAATACTCGGCGCAGTTGCCCAACTTCAGATCCAACGTACAGCTTATTCATTTTGTATCCCTACTCTTATTTCTCATGTTCTTTATGACAAGCTTAAGCGATCGATGCAAGTCTACTTAGTGGTGATATTAGCTGTTATTTTGTGAACTTATAGTTTTGTATGCTTAAAAGTGTGTGCTTATTAAAAAATAACTCCAAAACTAGCCAAATAAGCCTAATAACGACAAAGTGCTTTGTTATGCGTTTTTGGCTCAGAGGAGGGTGAATTAAGCATGAAGAATAAGTGATTTTCTATGCGGTTATTTACATAAAAAGTGCATAATGCGGGCATGTTTAGCCAAAGAGACCTTTTTCGCTATGCATGAATGTTTGATAAACAGGCAGTTTAATGCGGTGAAAGAGCAAATCATCAGGCAGATAATCTACTGAATTAGCAAAATGAAAATAAATTGTTAAATTAAAGTGTTTTTTATTTAATCTGTACTTGATTGAGCAGTGATCCTTTAGAAAGATAAAGATCGCGGTACGTTGTTGGTGGCAATTTTAGGCGAACCATGCCATATTTCGTCGAAATTCATTTATACCCTTCCGACGTGAAGTTGTAGCGGTGCTGGCTACGTTTGCTCACCCCAGTCACATAGTTTATCTATGTTCATGGGAATGAACTCACTTGCCGCCTATCTGCAACGCCAGGTTGATGGAGTATAGTCTACATTTAGCCAAATCTGGAGCACCTTATGTCTCAACCTCAGCAAGATGACTACGTATCCGTTGAAGAGTTAATCGAAATTCAAAAAGAAGATACTCGCGACATCATTCAAGCCCTGCTCGAAGATGGCAGTGATCCAGATGCGTTATATGAGATAGAGCACCACCTATTTGCTGAAGATTTTGACACGCTAGAAAAAGCGGTTGTTGAAGCCTTTAAAATGGGCTTTGAAGTGCTTGAAGCAGAAGAAACAGAAGATGAAGACGGCAATAAACTATTGTGCTGTGACGCGACTATGCAATCGGTACTGAAGGCCGAAGCGATCGATGAACAGGCAGAGAAGCTTATTCAACTTGCTGAAAAATATGACATTATTTACGACGGCTGGGGCACTTACTACGAGGGTGAAGATGCGCTATACGACGATGAAGAAGATGAAGACGACCAAGAGTGATTAGGCGTTATTTACCTTAATGTGAGATACCAGCCCTTTGGCTGGTATTTTTTTAGCTATGCAAAGCTAACAGCGTACTTTAGTGACGAATCATTATTTTTGTCAGCACATCTTTATTTATTTTGTATATAATCGCTCAACATTGATCTAGCTCAAGTTTATTATGCGAATTTCTCTTGCTGGCTTTTGGCAGCTTTCACCGTTGACTGATTTATCGATCCCGCAAGATGATCTTTGTTTTCCTGCGCCTCTTAGCCAAGTATTACCTTACGATATGACAGAAGCACAAATTGCCGAGCAAGAGTGGCATTTGATGCATGATGTTGAGGTGGATGAAGTGATGCTTGGTTTTGCTGCAATTGATCTTGTGCTTGAGGGGATCGATTTTTATGCGGAAATACGTTTAAACGGTGTGGCACTATTTGATTGTGATGGCAGTCAAGCGGTGTATAAAAAAGACATTCGGCCTTTGCTGCAACTCGGCCGCAATCGATTCGAAATTTTGTTTGTTGAGCAAGAAGAAGAGTGGTTGCTGGAGGATCAAGATTTACCGCAATTATGCCCATTGGGACACCACTCGGTGAAGAAATACGATGAGCGAATGGGTATTTGGCAAGAGCCTTATCTGCAATGCATTCGTCATGTTCGTTTAGAGCATGTTACTACTGAGCAAATCTGGCACTATGGTGGTGGCTGTGAGTTTTTGGTTCACTTACATTATCAAACCTACGCACCAGGATTAGTTTCCGCGGTGGTGAAATTTAATGGTATGAGCTATCAGTTACCTATTGATGTGCGTCATCAGCACGCCAGTGCTTTATTTCAAGTGGAAGCGCCGAAGTACGCAGATCTTACACAGCTTAACCCGAATGATTTGTATACCTTATCGGTGCAACTTGATGGCCAGCAGCAATCCTTCCATATCGCGTTAAGCGAAGATCTCTGTGTTACCCATTTTCCTATCTGATCAACGTACAGTTAATGAGAGCATTTCATTGGTGACCATTCTTGCGGATGCCTCTTTTGCCAGAACCTCTCGTAGAAGTAGTAAGCACACGTATTAATGCTCGGTTCGATCATGGCTAAAACACCACCAATGACAAAACTTCCTGTCATGATATATGCCACGCTAAATGCAACACTGAAGTGCACTACAGCAAAGCTACCTGTTTTAATTTTGGCCGATTGTGAGTAGCGGCGCAGTGGGGCGTAGTGCGCCCATACTTTTTCGTGAAAGTAAAAAGCAACGGTATTGACCATCGGCTCAAGCATGGCAATCAGACTACCAAGAATAATGTCGCCCGTAAGTAGATAAACGACGGTAAACGCAATACTGAAATGGATCGCGGCAAAGCTAAGCGTTTTTTTCATAATGTTCACCTAAACGGTTATCGGGTTGATGTAAACATTATTGATAATTATTCTCAACAAGTAAAGATGATTGAGCCTATTAGTTTGATAGCCAATTCCTAACTGAGGCGCTTATCGTTGGCATAAAAAAAGCGCCTCATGCGCTTTTTTATGACGATGCAGGGTTTCTATCCTTGCGGCTTGACAACCAGTACATTGATTGGCGAGTTTTGCACTACTTTACTGGCCACCGATCCCAGCATCACTTTATCGATCTTCGATCGTTTATGGCTTGGCATGATAATCAAATCAGCTCCGAGCTTTTCTGCGTAATCTAAAATGGTGGTGTAGGCTTTACCTTCCGCTACATGCAGTTTGTAGATTATTTCGTCAGCGATATGTTGATCAGCAAACTGTTTTAGCTGTTGCTTGACGTCTTCTTTCATTTTCGCCGCGGCATCTTTCGGGAAGTATGTGGCGACCATCGACATGTGGATACCAGGTAATACATTTAAAAGATGAATTTCAGCATTGGAATGTGTCGCGTGCCAAACAGCAAGTTCAACGGCTTTGTCAGAAAAGCCTTTTTCATTAAGGTCCACTGGAACAAGGATGTGTTTATACATTATGGATTATCTCATCTACGATAGGGTGCTTTAGAGCACCTTGTTTCCGTAAAGTATATGCCTAGCTCGTGCTAGGCATATTGATTAAGCGCGTATTTCTTGTGTTCTCATACGGCGTTTTTGATTCCAAGCTAGCGTCAGCACTAATAATAATGCAGGTAAGAAAACCCACTCTTTCATTGGCCGTTGGCTTTCCAACACAACTGAGCGGATTTCCCAATCAAAATCTATGCCTGCAGCTTCAGCTGGACTGCCAAACTCAATCATATCCACCAGCATACGATTACTGGTTTCTTTCAGGGTTAGCCCCATTGATTGAATACGCTGTTCTGCCGTTGACGCTTGATCATCAAAAGGGAGTAGTACTGTTTTTGATAAGTAATCACCTTCAATGGTTTCACCAGCGACGATAAGCTCTATCGATTGACCTACATCGAGGTTTTCTACAATTTGCGCTATCTCTGTGCCTGGGTGCAGTTCGCTCGCAGGATAAATCATGTCCCACCAAAAACCGGGTCGGAAGAACGAGAACGTCAGCACCAACAGCAAGACGGTTTCCCACCACTTATTGCGAGTGAGCCACCAACCTTGAGTCGCAGCAGAAAACAGCAGCATTGCGGTAATGGCCGAGAAAATGGTTAACGCTAAGTGCCACCATGTATCAATTCCCATTAGCAGTAGTTGAGTGTTGAATACGAACATAAAGGGCAAAATGGCGGTACGAATATCGTAAGCAAACCCTTGAATACCTGTACGAATAGGGTCTGATTTAGCGATAGCGGCTGCGGCAAATGCCGCCAAGCCAACTGGTGGGGTGTCATCTGCCAAAATGCCGAAATAGAACACAAATAAGTGTACGGCAATCAATGGGATGATAAGACCATGAGCGGCTCCCAGTGTCACAATGACGGGAGCCATTAAGGTTGATACGACGATGTAGTTGGCAGTGGTCGGTAAGCCCATACCAAGAATGAGGCTGATCACGGCGGTAAAAATCAGCATCAGTATGACGCTGCCACCGGATATAAACTCAACAAAATCGGTCATCACTAAGCCAATGCCAGTCAAGGTGACGACACCAACGACGGTTCCTGCGGCAGCGGTTGCCACACCAATGCCAATCATATTCCGCGCGCCCGAAACCAAGCTTTCGGCAAGATCAACAAACCCAGCCTTCACTTGCGTGTTCAAATCGTTGCTCTTATTGAGTAACGACATGATTGGCCGCTGAGTGATCAAAATGAAGACCATAAATATCGTGGCCCAAAAGGCGGATAATCCAGGCGAGAAGCGCTCGACCGTCAAACACCATACTAGCACCACAATAGGTAGCAGGTAATGAAGTCCTGATTTTACCGTCGGCCCAGGGTCGGGTACTTCTTGGATATCCATATCCATTGCACTTTCTGAGGCGTAGCGAGACGAAATTTTAATCAGAGCGACATAAGTCAGTAAAAGCGCGACCGTAACAATTGGAGTAGCGGCGTCACCAAACACCTCTTTGGTCCAACCAATGCCGTAGTAAACAACAGCGCTGAGAACGCAAAGCCCTAAAATAGTACCCGTAAATGAAAGTAAGCTTTGCACCCATGTCGGTGTATGACGGCGAGGTAGGCCTTTCATTCCTGCTTTGCAGGCTTCCAAATGGACAATATAAATTAAGGCAATATAAGAGATAAGCGCTGGCAGTAGCGCCGCACGGATCACTTCAACATAGGAAATACCGACATATTCCACCATTAAAAATGCGGCAGCACCCATGATAGGCGGGGTTAATTGGCCATTGGTGGAAGCGGCTACTTCAACAGCGCCCGCCTTTGTTCCGGGAAAGCCGACACGTTTCATCAAGGGAATGGTAAAAGTACCGGTGGTAACTACGTTTGCAATCGATGAGCCAGACACTAGCCCCGATAAGCCTGAGGCTACAACCGCTGCTTTCGCGGGACCGCCTCGCATGTGGCCCAACAGTGAAAAGGCCACTTTGATAAAATAGGAACCTGCGCCAGCTCGTTCAAGCATTGCGCCAAATAGAACAAACAAGAACACAAAAGAGGTGGAAACCCCAAGAGCCACCCCAAAAACCCCTTCAGTGGTCAGCCATAAATGAGACATCGCTTTGTTTAGGCTCGCTCCTTTATGAGCGATCACATCCGGCATGTAGGGGCCACCAAAGGTGTAGAGCAAAAAGAGTGCTGCGACCAACATTAGCGGTGGTCCTAACGCTCGACGTGTTGCTTCAAGTAATAGCACCATTCCTGTGACGGAGACCGCTATATCAATCAAGGTTGGCGCACCAGAGCGACCAGCCAACTCATTGTAAAATAAATAGATGTAAGCAGCAGAGAAACTGCCTGCCAATGCCAAAATCCAATCAATCAATGGAATGCGATCGCGTGGTGAGTTCTTTAACGCAGGGTAGGCAGTAAAGGCGAGAAAGACAGCGAATGTGAGGTGAATGGCTCGTGCTTGCGTATCGTTTAAGATGGCAAAGTTAAAAATAAAGGGCAGCGGTGAAGCATACCAAAGTTGGAATAGTGACCAACATAGTGGGACAAACCACAAAATGCGCCCCGGCAAGCCGTGAGGGTTTCTTGCGCCGGTATCAGATTGCGCTACCATTTCCTGCACATCGGTTGACGGAGTAAGTGTCTTCGTCATGTACGTTATCCTTATTATTGGCTGCCTACGTCTCGGTTGGTCACAGGGTCAATTCACTGCTAATGAGAAGTGGGCTATTGCGGAACAGAACAAAAGGTGGGTTGTTAAATCATTTAAAACCCAAATGTGCCCAGAGAGTCGTTGTGAACGTAAGAGGACAGGCCATCATCGCTGACCATAACGCCAAGGGATAAAGGGCATATCGCTCGTGACTGAAAGGGCAATCAAAGGAGACGTTCAGCCTCCTTTGATTCGGTATCGCTATTGTTGGTTTTCGCGATGCGAAATTATTTTAGCAGACCGATTTCTTTGTAGTATTTTTCTGCGCCAGGGTGAAGAGGAATGGAGATCCCCGCTTTCACCATGTCTTCTTTTTTCAAGTTAGCAAAGGCAGGGTGAAGACGTTTAAAGGTATCAAAATCTTCAAATACCGCTTTGACCAAATTGTATGCGACTTCATCAGACACATCAGTGCTTGATACCAAGGTTGCAGCCACACCAAAACTGGTTACATCTTTATCTGTTCCACGGTACATGCCAGCAGGAATCGTGCTGTAAGCGTAGTAAGGGTTATTGGCAACAATTTTTTCAATTTCAGGGCCAGTAGCAGAGACGAGTTTTGCATCGCATGAGGTCGTTGCTTCTTTGATTGAACCATTTGGATGGCCAACCATATAAATAAAGGCATCTATTTTATTGTCGCACAATGCTTGAGAGCGCTCAGAGCCTTTGAGCTCAGAAGCCAGTTTGAAGCTGTCATTGGTCCAACCAAATGCATCCATCACCACTGCCATGGTAGCCCTGTCACCAGAACCTGGGTTACCAATGTTGACACGTTTACCTTTCAAGTCAGCCACGTTTTCAATGCCAGAATCCGCGCGGGCAATGATATTAAAAGGTTCGGTATGAAGGGAAAATACTGCGCGCAGTTTTTTATTCGGGCCTTGCTCGGCAAATTCACTGGTACCGTTATAACCATGGTACTGCCAGTCAGATTGAACAATACCGAAATCGAGTTCACCTGCACGAATCGTGTTCACGTTGTAGATCGATCCGCCTGTTGATTCTACTGAGCAGCGAATGTTGTGATCTTTACGCCCTTTATTAACCAGCTTACAAATAGCACCACCTGTCGGGTAGTAAACACCAGTGACGGATCCTGTACCAATCGTAATGAACTCTTGTGCGCTTAACGTACCTGTACCCATGACCGCTGCTGCAATAATTCCAACTTTAATCAATTTATTCAATGCCATGAATTTTCCTTCCTTATTCATTATTAACCCCATAGATAATTGTTGTTACACCCTTCCCACCTGAAGTTGCTGTGGTGTTGGCTACGTTCGTTCACCCCAATCACAGAATTATCCATGCTTATGACGACTGACTCACTTGCCGCCTACCCGCAACTTCAAGTTGTTTGGGTATCGGGGGAGTTTCCTCATCTAGAAACGGCATCTTTTTCAATCCGTATGTTGAAAAAGTGGCTAAATAATACCAAAAAATCGACACATAATTACAGGAATGTTAAAAAATGTAGCGAAATTGGCTATCAATAAGCGTCATTGTCAGAGCCAAAATATGGCAATAGCTTGCCTATCAAGGAGTTATTCCTCTTTCTGCTGTGACAACTTATTGCTGAAGATGTGAAGAGAATCACGCCGACTTGACTCAGTGTGATTCTACTAGAGAGTAAGATGAAATGCGTTTAGTGACAAATTACCCTGCGTAATCAAACAGATCACAGACTGAATCAAACAGCTGCTTTGTCGTTACGTTCAGTGTCGGTGTGATAAAAATGGTATCGTCACCGGCCACCACACCCAAGATACCTTCTGATTTGCCCAGAGAATCAAGTAACCGAGCAATAAGCTGCGCCGCTCCTGGTCCGGTATGAATCACTACCAGCGCGGCATTGTGATCTATATCTAGTACTAATTCACGTAGTGAACTTGATACGGTTGGTACACCGAGTTCAGCAGGAAGGCAGTAGACCATCTCCATTTTTGCGTTGCGAGTGCGTACCGCGCCAAATTTAGTCAGCATGCGAGATACTTTGGATTGGTTGATATTATCAAACCCTTCATTACGCAGGGCATCGACAATGTCACCTTGAGATCCAAAACGTTCTTCTTTTAATAGATTTTTAAAAGCACGAACCAGATTATCTTGCTTATCATTATTGTTGCGCATAGTTATCGTCTTCGATTAGCCATTTATTGCTGCATATTCTCGCATAGCTATGCAGTCATCGCCAAATTATCGTCCAAAAGTGTCTAAAAGGTCACTGTAAACTTTTATGTAAAACTTTGGTCGAATGGCAACTTAACTCTTTGTCGGTAAAGATAAACAAGGTCATAATTGCCATCGGTGCTGTAGCACGATTTTAGCGAATTGCGCGAGGTCGCAAAGCTAGCGTTAATTGATTGTAATCATATTGTGATTGCTATAGTTTTCTAGCTTAAAAATACCCTACACAAAAACATTTATAAGAGATTTATTCTCAAGGAGAACTACGATGAAAGTAGCTGTTATTGGTGCCGCTGGTGGCATCGGTCAAGCCCTAGCACTTCTACTTAAAAACCATCTTCCTGCTGGTTCCGATCTGGCGCTGTATGACATCGCACCGGTGACTCCGGGCGTTGCTGCCGATCTAAGCCACATTCCTACTCCCGTATCGATCAAAGGCTATGCTGGCGAAGATCCAACACCTGCGCTTGAGGGTGCGGATGTAGTCCTTGTTTCTGCTGGTGTCGCTCGTAAGCCGGGTATGGATCGCGCGGATCTGTTTAATGTTAACGCTGGCATTGTGAAAGCATTGGCTGAAAAGATTGCGGTTGTCTGTCCAAAAGCCTGTGTGGGCATTATCACCAACCCTGTCAATACAACAGTACCTATTGCAGCGGAAGTATTGAAAAAAGCAGGCGTTTACGACAAGCGTAAGCTATTTGGTGTGACAACGTTGGATGTGATCCGCTCAGAAACGTTTGTCGCGGCGCTAAAAGATAAAAACCCTAGCGAGATTATTGTGCCTGTGATTGGCGGCCACTCAGGCGTCACTATCCTTCCTTTGCTTTCGCAAATTGAAGGGGTGGAGTTCACGGCCGAAGAAGTGGAAGCCCTAACTAAGCGTATTCAAAACGCAGGCACCGAAGTGGTGGAAGCGAAGGCGGGTGGCGGCAGTGCAACACTGTCAATGGGTCAAGCGGCTTGCCGTTTTGGTTTATCGTTAGTCAAAGCCCTGCAAGGTGAACAAGGTGTTGTTGAATGTGCTTACGTTGACGGTGGCAGTGAGCATGCCTCATTCTTCGCCCAACCGATTAAACTCGGCAAAGAGGGCGTTGAAGAAGTGTTGAGCTATGGTGTATTGAGTGCCTATGAACAAGCCGCGTTAGACGGAATGCTAGCAACACTGAAAGGTGATATTCAGCTAGGTGTTGATTTCGCCAAATAAAGAATAATGCTGTCTTATACAAGAATGCCGCTTGCTTATCCAAGCGGCATTTTTTATGGTTTTTACCAATATTTTTGTATGATGATGCTTTGAACTGTGTAATATGCGGTTTTTTTTACTGAGTAGTGCATTATTTTCGTCGTGAACTTACAAACTTTTTGATCCCTAGCAATGAATTTGACTATTGACTCACTATCTCAGTGACCGCGATCACACAGGGATTGATGTCTTGCAAAGATGTTCTTTAAAATAGCGCCTTCTTCTAATGTGTCGATACTCACTGGATAGTTACCATGGATAATAAGCTTGGTTTGGGCTCACTGACAGCACTGGTCATTGGTTCAATGATTGGTGCTGGCGTTTTTAGCCTGCCACAAAACATGGCCTCAGTCGCCAGCCCTTTGGCGGTAATGATCGGCTGGGGGATCACTGGCGTTGGTATGATCTTTCTTGCGCTCTCTTTTCAACAACTCGCCATCCATAAACCTCATATCAATAGTGGCGTATTTGGTTTTGCTCGAGAAGGATTTGGTGATTTTGCGGGTTTCTGTTCCGCATGGGGTTACTGGTTTAGCGCCATGGTGGCCAATGTCTCTTATCTGGTGATTGTTTTTAGTACCTTAGGCATGTTGTTTGATACACCAGATAACGTGATGTTTGGGGCGGGCAATACGTGGCTTTCTATTGTGAGTGCATCGGTATTACTTTGGTTGGTGCATGCGCTGGTCAAAAAAGGAGTACAAACGGCCGCATTCATTAATCTGATTACCACCTTTGCTAAAATGATCCCTCTAGTGTTGTTTATTATTTGTGCCGCCTTTGCTTTTTCTTGGGACAAATTCACATTGGATTTTACAGGCTTACACTTCGGTGTTGGCCATGATCTGCTGGATCAAATAAAAAGCACTATGTTGATCACGGTATGGGTGTTCATCGGAATAGAGGGAGCGGTTGTTGTGTCAAGCCGCGCTCGCCACCGTGCCGATATCGGTAAAGCGACTATTCTCGGTTTGCTTACGGCGTTGACCATTTATGTATTGGTCACCTTATTGTCGATGGGCGTGATTAAACCGGTTGAATTGGCGCAATATCAGAACCCTTCAATGGCCAAAGTGCTGACGACTATTCTTGGTCCTTGGGGTGAGTACATTATCGGTGTTGGCTTAATTATTTCGGTGTGCGGTGCTTTTCTTAGCTGGACGGTCCTGGCCTCCGAAGCGCCATTTTTATGTGCTAGAGATAAGATGTTTCCTGCCATCTACGCCCAGCAAAACGAAGCGGGGAGCCCAGTAAAAGCGTTAACTCTAACCAATATTTGCATTCAGGTCTCACTGATTCTGGTGATGTACGCAGGCAGTACCTACGATACGCTGCTGATCTTCGCTTCAGAAATGATCCTTGTTCCCTATTTTTTGATCGGCGCCTTTACGTTAAAGATCGCGATTGAACAGAAGAATAAAGGCAAACTTCTGGTGATAGGTTCTTGTGCCACCATTTATGGGATTTGGCTTTTGTATGCCTCTGGTTTGCACTATTTGATGCTCTCCGCGCTACTCTACTTACCTGGGCTCTATTTCTACATGAAAGCCAAACGAGAGCAGGGCATTCATCCTTTTCAAGGCAAAGAAAAGTTAGGAGCTTGTGCTTTAACGATCGTGGCTGTTTTTGCATTTGGCATGATTTGGCAAGGCGGGTTTTAAATAACGCTTAGAATCAAAAAGAGCCTCAATTGAGGCTCTTTTTGTAGCGGTGCATTTTTAGGCAAAGATCGATTCTTCGTCCAAGCTAGCTGCTGTTCTACTTTGTTCTATTCACAGCCATATGAGCTAGAGCTATCAGTGCTTGTTTATATTCACTTTCTGGCAGAATAGACAGCTCATTGATTGCTTTATCGGCTTCTTCGAGTGCTTTGTTGGTTGTGTATTCAAGCGAGCCTGTCTGTTTCATTGCCGCTAGAATTGCATCAAGCTGTTCCATGCCATTGGCTTTTTCGATGGCCTCACGGATCATCTCTTTTTGTTCGGGTGTACCATGCTGCATTGCGTACAATAGAGGAAGTGTTGGTTTGCCTTCCGCTAAATCATCGCCCACATTTTTGCCCATTTCACTGCCATCAGAGGTGTAATCCATCACGTCATCAATGAGCTGGAAAGCTGTGCCAAGGTACTTACCATAATTCTGTAGTGCTGTTTCAATTTCAGGAGAAGCGTTACTTAATATCGCACCAATCTGGGTCGCGGCTTCAAACAAACGCGCCGTTTTCGAGTAGATCACCTGTAGGTAATTTTCCTCGGTAGTGTTTGGATCATTACAGTTCATCAATTGTTGCACTTCGCCTTCAGCGATAACGTTCACCGCATCGCTCATCAGCTCAAGGATCCTTAACGATCCTAGTGTAGTCATCATTTGGAAGGAACGCGTGTAGATGAAATCCCCCACTAACACGCTCGCTGCATTGCCAAATGCCGCGTTCGCTGTTGCTTTGCCACGGCGCATATCCGATTCATCGACAACGTCGTCATGCAACAAGGTTGCCGTGTGGAGGAATTCAATAAATGCAGCGGCTGTCGTGTGTGCTTCACCTTGATAATCAAGGGCTCGAGCCGACAAAATAGCCAGCAAAGGACGCAGGCGTTTCCCACCTCCGCTGACGATGTAGAATCCTAATTGATTGATTAAAGATACATCAGAGTTGAGCTGAGCTTGAATCGTTTCATTCACTTTTGCCATGTCATCGGCAGTAAGCGTTTGGATAGCTTTAAAATCCATGGTTAATCCGGCTGAAGTTAGAACCTATAAGGTGTTGTGTTCTTCTATAATTCTCGAATAATACACTAAAAAACGTTGATTAATACAAGGCTTAAAGGCATGATTGCGCCACTTTTCATTGGCGATTAGCTTTTCGCCAATTTTTTCAAAATATGGCTTGTCTTGGGGTACTCATTCGCGTAGAATCTGCGCCCTATTGATGATTAGTTTAGCGCACACCCAAATTGCTCAAATAAAAAGCATACGGCTGTGCGGAAAGAGCGGAGTAAAATATGTACGCTGTTTTCCAATCTGGTGGTAAACAACACCGTGTAAGCGAAGGTCAAACTCTTCGTTTAGAGAAATTAGACGTTGAAACTGGTGCAACTGTTGAATTTGATAAAGTTCTACTAGTTGCTAACGGTGAGCAAATCACTGTTGGGGCACCTCTTGTTGAAGGCGGTAAAATTACTGCTGAAGTAGTACAACACGGTCGTGGCGATAAAGTTAAAATCGTTAAGTTCCGTCGTCGTAAACACTCTCGTAAACAACAAGGCCACCGTCAGTGGTTCACTGAAGTGAAAATCACTGGCATCAACGCTTAAGTAATTTAGGAGAGTTTAACAATGGCACACAAAAAAGCTGGCGGTTCTACTCGTAACGGCCGCGATTCAGAAAGCAAACGTCTTGGTGTTAAGCGTTTCGGTGGTGAATCTGTTCTTGCAGGTAACATCATCGTTCGTCAACGTGGTACTAAGTTCCACGCAGGCACTAACGTTGGTATCGGTAAAGACCATACTCTTTTCGCTCTTACTGAAGGTAAAGTGAAATTTGAAGTTAAAGGTCCTAAAAACCGTAAATTTGTTAGCATCGACGCTGAATAAATTTATACCTAACTGAACTCAAAAGCCCTGCCGTTACGGTGGGGTTTTTTATTTATCAGCCGAACAGAAAAGAAGACACTCTAATCACTAGAGTTTCTCCTTATGTGTTCCAATTGTGGATAAAACGAAGGATGATCACGGTCGATCCTGAATGTGTATCTGCTAGAATTTATATCATTGTGTGACAATGATATCGCAACGCAAAGAGCGTGGAGTAACAAATGAAATTCGTTGATGAAGCGATAATTAAAGTCGAAGCGGGTGATGGCGGTAACGGTGTCGTGAGCTTTTGGCGTGAAAAATTCGTGACGAAAGGCGGCCCTGATGGCGGCGATGGCGGCGATGGTGGCGACGTTTATATCCAAGCCGATGAAAACTTAAATACCTTGGTTGATTACCGATTCCAACGCTTTTACGCTGCTGAGCGCGGCCAAAATGGTGGCGGTGCTAACTGTACAGGTAAGCGCGGTAAAGACATTACTTTGAAGGTGCCTGTTGGGACTCGAGCGGTTGACATTCACACCAATGAAGTTGTGGGTGAAGTTGCAGAGCATGGCAAAAAAGTGATGGTCGCTAAAGGTGGCTGGCATGGTTTAGGTAATGCTCGCTTTAAGTCATCCGTTAACCGTGCACCACGCCAAAAAACCATGGGTAAAAAAGGTGAGGTGCGCGAATTGCGCCTTGAGCTTTTACTGTTAGCTGACGTGGGCATGCTTGGCTTGCCGAATGCGGGTAAATCAACCTTTATTCGTTCTGTTTCAGCAGCGAAGCCAAAAGTCGCTGATTACCCCTTCACTACGCTGATCCCAAGTTTGGGTGTCGTGAGTGTGGTTCCTGAGAAAAGTTTCGTGATCGCTGATATTCCGGGCTTGATTGAAGGCGCGGCCGATGGTGCTGGTTTAGGTATTCGCTTCTTAAAGCACTTAGAACGTTGCCGAGTGTTGCTGCATATGATCGACATTCTTCCTATTGATCAAAGTGATCCTGCGCAAAATGCGCTGACCATCTTTGATGAGCTAGAGCAATACAGTGAAAAAGTGTCACAAAAACCTTGTTGGTTGGTGTTCAACAAAGTTGATCTGATGCTTGAAGAAGAAGCCGATGAAAAGATCCAAGAGATCTTAGATGCGCTGGCTTGGGAAGGACGATACTTCAAAATTTCGGCAGTAAACCAACAAGGTACGGCGGATTTGTGCCGTGAGTTGGCTGACTATATGGAAACGTTACCTCGTGAGCAGGAAGAGCTCAGTGAAGCTCAGAAAGTCGATTTCATGTGGGATGATTACCATAAAGATGAGATGAACAGCCAAAATGTGATCACTGAAGATGGTGATGACTGGGATGATTGGGACGACGAAGAAGATGACGGCCACGTTATCTATGTTCGTGATTAATTTTCCTGAATTGATTGAGCCGCAATAATTATTGCGGCTTTTTTATAGCTAAATCATATTTAAAGCACCCAATTTCGGGCACACTATTGGGCTTTTAGGACGTTCGGAAAGGAATCATGACATCCAAACAGAGGCTTGTTTCTCGATTGATCGCCCAGGCTGGGCAAATGTTGTTGGCTCATGGTGCGGAAAGTACACTGGTGGGCGATATTATGCGTCGCATGGGAGCGGCGTGTGGCATGAGTGAAGTGGAAGTATCGCTCTCGGCGAGTTCACTTGTGCTAACCACGGTTTATGATGGCCATTGCATTACGACTGCGCGCCGTTGTCCTGATCGTGGGATCAATATGCGGGTAGTGACGCAAGTCCAGCGCATCTGCATCATGATGGAAAAAGGGATTTTAGATTATTCCCTTGCGCAGAAAAAACTCAATCAGATCAGCCCTGAACGCTACAACCGTTGGTTGGTTGTGGTAATGATTGGTCTTTCTTGTGCTGCATTTGCTCGTTTAGCTGGCGGAAATTGGACGGTGTTTACGATGACGTTCATTGCTTCTGCGGCGGGTATGATTGTGCGCCAAGAGATTGGGCATCGCCAATTTAATCCGCTCGTCAACTTTACGGTGACCTCATTTGTCACTTCGATCATTTCAGCGCAAGCTATCATCTACCAGCTAGGCAATAAACCAACCATTGTGATGGCTTCTTCTGTACTGATGTTAGTCCCCGGTTTTCCTTTAATTAATGCGGTCGCGGATATGCTTAAAGGTTATATCAATATGGGTATTGCCCGTTTTGTGATGGCAAGTTTGCTTACGTTGGCAACGAGTTTGGGCATCGTTGCGGCGATGAGCGTGACGGGTGTATGGGGGTGGTAGCGATGGATTGGATGAATTTATTACTCGGTTTAGCCAATGATATGTTTTTTGCTGCAATCCCAGCCGTTGGTTTTGCTTTGGTGTTTAATGTTCCTGTACCAGCCCTAAAATATTGTGCGTTAGGTGGTGCGATTGGTCATGGCTCACGTTACTTAATGATGCAATTTGGAATTCCCATTGAGTGGGCGACTTTTTTTGCTGCAACTATCGTTGGAATGATTGGCGTGCGTTGGTCGCGTAAATTTTTAGCCCACCCTAAAGTGTTTACGGTAGCGGCTTTGATCCCAATGGTTCCCGGGGTTTTTGCCTTTAAAGCGATGATTGCAATGGTTGAAATTAACCATCTTGGTTTTACGCCAGAGCTGCTGGCGATACTGATGGATAATTTTTTAAAAGCGATGTTTATTATCGCGGGCTTAGCGGTTGGCCTTGCGGTTCCGGGTTTGTTATTCTATCGGCGCAAACCCATAGTGTAAGGGCATGGGCTATTTTTCGTGATGACACTTTAGGATCTTATTTATGATCATCAGCATGATTGCCGCGATGGCAGACAACCGGATTATTGGTAAAGACAATCAAATGCCATGGCATTTACCGGCCGATTTTGCATGGTTTAAACGCTGTACATTGGGCAAACCAGTGATCATGGGGCGAAAAACTTATGAGTCTATTGGTCGCCCGTTACCTGGTCGCCATAATATCGTGATCAGTCGTGATGCTTCATTGGCAATTGAAGGGGTAAGTATTGTCTCTTCGATTGAAGAAGCCATTGAGGTTGCGGGTCATGTGGATGAAGTGATGATCATTGGTGGCGGCTCTATCTATCAAGCCTGTATGCCACAGGCCAATAAACTATACCTCACCTTTATTGACTTAAATATTGAGGGAGATACGCAATTTCCCGAGTGGGGGAGTGAGTGGCAAGAAGTTCATCGTGAAATGTATCAAGCGGATGACAAAAATGCTCACAACATGCAGTTTGTGGTTTTTGATAAGCAATAGGGGATTTCGGAGCGATATTAAGCAACGATCCAAATCTTTTTATTCGTTAGCCTTTACGGGTTAACGCTGGTTGAGTGAAGTAGTGTTTATCTTCCCAGCGTAGCATGGTCAAACATCCTCCCCACACACAGCCAGTATCAAGCCCTATCACTTCCTTGCTGCGGTAACCTTCTAACGCAGCCCAGTGGCCAAAGAGGACTGTTTTATCGAGTTTAAGGCGTTTGGGTAGGGCAAACCACGGTAACAATTCTTCATCTTTTATTTCTTGAGGGGGAAGTTTGCACGCCATATCAAGACGCCCATCAGCAAAGCAAAAACGCATCCGAGTATAGGCATTGATGGTATAGCGATAGCGATCAATCCCTTCTAGCTTCGAGCTCCACATATCAGGTGTGTTGCTGTACATCTGCTCGATAAGCCAGCGCCAACGATCACTTTGCAAAATACTTTCGACTTCTTTTGCTGCTTGACGTGCAGTTTCAAGATCCCACAGAGGAGAAATCCCCGCATGGCACATAACAAAGTCAGCATGTTCAGCGAGGAGCGGTTGATGGCGCAACCAAGTGAGCAGCTCTGTTGCATCGTTCGCTTGTAATATGGGTAAGGTTTTATCACGAGGTTTACATGGGTGGATGCCCAGCGAGACGGCCAGTAAGTGAAGATCGTGATTGCCTAGAACGATACGCGCCGAACTACCCAATTGTTTGATAAAACGTAGCGTTTCTAGAGATTTAGGGCCTCTTGCAACTAAGTCGCCAGCTACCCACAGTGTGTCTTGTTGTGGTTGGAATTGCACTTGAGCCAATAAACACTGTAGTTCGTCAAAACAGCCTTGAATGTCGCCGACAATATAGTTCGCCACGGCTACCTCTTTTAATTTAAAACATTAGGAATAGCGAGACGAAAAGGCTCAATTTCAACAATAAATTCAGCGTCCGCTTCATCTAACATAATGTAATGACCTTGCATAACACCGACTGGCGTTTCTAACGCCGTACCACTGTTATAGCGGTACTCATCATTGGGCAAGATAATCGGTTGTTCCCCAACCACGCCATCACCTTCCACAGACATCTGTTTGCCATTCGCATCGGTAATTAGCCAACTGCGGCTCATCAGCTGTACCTGCTGGTTGCTGAGGTTACGGATGGTGATCACATAGGCAAAGATATAGCGGTGTAAATCGGGATTGGACTGCTCGGGGAGATACTGGGTATGGACTTGGATTTTGATACAAGGTTCAGAGATATCCATGTTAACTCCTTGTTTTTATAGATGAGCGATAGACATTGGCCGTTTATCGCTCAATCGTTATTAGGCGTGATGAGCGTCTAACCAGTTTGCCATAGCAACAAACTGTTCAAGTGTTAGGTTTTCCGGGCGCATGCCAGGGTTGACCCCAAGTTCTTCTAGCGTTTCCACCTCAATCAAACCTTTGTAGCAGTTGCGTACGGTTTTACGACGTTGGTTAAAACCATCTCGGCAGACACGCTCTAACCATTTCATGTTTGTCGTTGGATGCGGCAGTACTTCATAAGGCACCAAACGCACCACGGCTGAATCAACTTTCGGTGGCGGCACAAAAGCAGTTGGCGGAACTTCTAACACAGGAACCACTTTGCAGAAATACTGCGTCATAACCGTTAAGCGCCCGTAAGCTTTACTGCCGGGACCAGCAGCTAAACGGTTGACCACTTCTTTTTGCAGCATGAAGTGCATATCTTGAATATCTTTATGGAATTCAAATAAGTGGAACATTAATGGCGTTGAAATGTTGTATGGCAAGTTGCCGAAAATGCGCAGTTTATTATTCGGCTTCACCAACTGCGTAAAGTCAAAGCGCATCGCATCGCCTTCGTGAATCGTCAATTTACTCGATAATTCTGGGTGGTTGCGCAGGCGCTCAGCTAAGTCACGGTCTAGCTCAATAACAGTGAATTTATCCACTTCGCGGCCGACTGGCTCAGTTATCGCTCCAAGACCGGGGCCGATCTCAACCAAATTTTGTCCCGGACGAGGGTTAATCGCAGAGACGATGCCATCAATAATGTATGGATCGTTTAGGAAGTTTTGACCAAAACGTTTACGCGCTTTGTGCCCTAAGTGGACATCATTTCTCATAGTTTTCTCGAAATTAATTAGGTTTCTTTTCTACCAAGTCAATCGCGTAGGCGAGTGCTGTTCTAAAGCTCCCTGTATCCGCAAGCCCTTTCCCTGCCAATTCGAGTGCGGTACCATGATCGACCGATGTTCTTATAAAGGGTAGACCAAGAGTAATATTTACTGAACGACCAAAACCTTTGTACTTTAATACGGGCAGGACTTGGTCGTGATACATGCCTAAAACAGCATCGGCATCTTGCAAGTATTTGTCATTGAAGATGGTGTCGGCTGGTAGTGGGCCAATCAAATTAATGCCATCTTGCTGACGAATTTTTTCTAGTGTTGGAGTGATGGTTTCTATCTCTTCACGGCCCAGACAGCCATCTTCTCCCGCGTGTGGGTTTAAACCACACACATAAATTTTGGGTTGAGCAATGGCAAATTTTTCCACCAAATCTTTATGCAAAATAGTGATGATTTTTTCTAACCGCTCGACCGTTACTGCCTTTGATACATAAGCCAGTGGAATATGTGTTGTCACTAGCGCGACTCTCAACCCTTCTGTTGCGAGCATCATAACCACCAGTGGAGTATTAGATTTTTCAGCAAAGAATTCAGTATGGCCGCTAAATGCAACGCCAGCTCGGTTGATCACCCCCTTGTGCACAGGGCCGGTGACAATAGCATCAAATTCATCATTCATACAGCCTAAAGCGGCTCTTTCTAATGTATTTAATACATAATGTCCATTGGCTTCATTCAGTTTCCCCGTTATCACCGGTGCGCCGAGGGGAATATGATCCACTACTAACCGTCCCGCTTGCTGTGGTTTTGGTGCGGAGGTGACTAAGTAGTCTTCCAATATAACGTCAATATTGAGCTCTTTAGCGCGCTCTGCAAGCAAGCTTTTGTCCGCGCATACCACCAGTTGATGTGCCCAATCTTCTTTTGATAAGGCCAGCACCAAATCTGGGCCAATACCCGCGGGCTCGCCAGCGGTAACCACGATGCGTTTAATTGTCATCTTGGTTGTCCTGTATAATTTCGACAAAGGCACTGGCACGCATTTCTTGTAGCCATGCGCTGGCTTCTTCATTGAATTTTCGATTAAAAAGAATGCGATAAGCTTTGTTTTTCAGTGCAGAGTCGGTGCGGTCGACTTCA
Organism: Vibrio sp. V01_P9A10T6; assembly: GCF_963877065.1. Taxonomy (NCBI): domain Bacteria; kingdom Pseudomonadati; phylum Pseudomonadota; class Gammaproteobacteria; order Vibrionales; family Vibrionaceae; genus Vibrio; species Vibrio sp. V01_P9A10T6. The sequence goes on along the minus strand of NZ_CAWNTB010000066.1, from coordinate 17,076 downwards.
CGGCGATCAAGCACTTCGACAATATGCCAACCATGAACGGTTTTAAAGGGTTCGCTGATTTGTCCAACCGATAATGTTTCGATTTGATGTTGAAACTCCGGCACGTACAGATCCGGTGTTTGATAACCCAATTCGCCATTTTGCGCCGCAGAGCCGGGATCTTGGCTGTATTGCTGCGCCAATTCACCAAAGGTCGCTTCACCTGCCTTAATGCGACGAATGAAGTCATGTAGCTCTTTTTGTACGCCGTCATCGCTTAAAATGACCGTGGGTTTGATTAAAATATGGCGTGCATTAACTTCCGTGACCGCGACGGTTTCTAATCCTTTGACGTCATCAATTTTAAGAATGTGGAAACCGACGCCACTGCGAAATGGCCCAATAATAGAGCCTTTGTTTTGCATTTTGATTTGGTCGGCAAAAATTGTCGGCATTTCTTCTTTGCGCATCCAGCCCCAATCACCACCTTGCAGCGCTTTCGGACCTTTTGAATAGGTATAAGCCATGGTGCTGAAATCTGCTCCTTGGTTGAGTTTTTCGACTAAGGTTTTGGCTTGCTGTTCTACTGCGGCCTTATCTTGAGTGTCGTCAACACGCAGTTGGATGTGGCTGATTTTATATTGCACCGTTGCATTGGTTTCTTGCGCAAGAATATTGGCTAAGTTGTCCACTTCGTCCGGTAATATATTGATCCGGCGACGAACTAAAGCATTGCGCGCTTCACTTGCTGCAATTTCTTTACGTACTTGTTCGCGAAATTCGGCATAAGTCAGCCCTTCAGCAGTAACAGAAGCGTTAAGCTGTTCCAGGGTTTGATTATTGTTTTTCGCGATGTCGGCGATCGCGTCACTGAGTCGGTTATCGTCAATGCGAACGCCAATGCGTTGTGCTTCTTGTTGCTGAATGGTATCAATAATCAATTTTTCAACCACTTGCTCACGCAGCACTGTGTCTTCGGGTAGCGTTTGACCATTTTTCTTTGCATTAATGGTCAAGGTTTTTAATGCACCATCAATGTCACTCTGTAAAATAACGCCACTATTGACGATGACGGCGACGCGATCGAGCTCAACAGGAGCAGCGTATGCGGTGTTTAGGCTTAATGTTGCCATCAATCCAATCAGTGTGTGTTTCCACAATTTCATTTGTAGTCCTATCAAAATGAGCAAGGGCCTTTACGCTTAAGCAAAGACCGAATAAATTAGTTGTTTAGGAAAAATGGACGACCATAACTTAATGAATTTCCAGCGCTGTCTACGCCCGTCATTCCGGAACCTGCACCAATCGTGGTGCCAAAACCGACAATACCAAAGTTCAAACTAAAGTTATTTTCGTAGAGTGGCGTAGCATTAGGGTCAGTAACAAAATCACCATCCCATTTCCGCAGTTGATTACTATAAGTAAAACCAATATACCAACAATCTGAGGTGTAGCTTAGGTTAGCTAGCCACTCTAAGTCCTTTTCTGTGGTTAAATCGTAGAAGTACTGTCCGCGGGCATTCCATTTTTTAGAGATCTTGTAGCGAGCCAGCAAACCTACTTGAGATATCCCGTCTTTTGTTATTCCACTGGTATTAAAGTCAACGGTGTTTTCTATATAGTCTTTAGTTACATAGCGATAGTTAGTTTGAATATAGCTAGAGCCAACCCGATACTCTAGAGTGCTGTTGGCGAGCTGCATCGTACTGCTGTCAATGTCGTACTGAACCCCGCCATGGTAGAAGAGTAAATCATCATAGTTGAAGTCCATTTCGACGGCCCAAGCCGAATAGTTGGAAGTGTTGGCTGAATTATCTCCCTCATTAGGGGAGGAATTCTTGAGATCTTTTTTGAGGTAAAAAATCTGGCCAAAAGAGATATTTAAACGTTCTTTATACTGGTCGTCGAAAAACCGTGAAGAGGCACCGTAGCTGATCTGATTTGCTGGGGCAATATAATCGACACCACTGTATTTACGGCTGCGGAATAAACCATAATAATCGGTTTGCAGTAGCGTTGTATCGTACAGCCCGATATTGCGCTGATCTTCTCTCGGTACGTACAGGTACTGAATCTGCGGCTCAAGTGTCTGCGTATAATCATCAAACAGAACCGTATCTCTTTCCAGTACTAATCCCGCATGAGTTCTAAATTCCGGAATGATGCGTGAAACGCTCTCTTTTAGGTCTTTATAGTTATCCGAATTGAGGTCAACACCGCTGAGATCTTGTTGGTAATAAGTACCAAGCACTCGCGCTTCGGTTGTCCAAGTGCCCCAGGTGTTACTGAGAGGAATAGTAAAGCCCGGTTCAATGTGCGCTCGGGTGGCTGCAGGTTTTCCTCTTGCATCGGTTTCAAAACGCGATAGATGGCTCACCACATCAAAGTTCAAATACGGTAATAATTCGGGCGCATAGTAATTAAACGCAATCTGTGGCATCAAGCGATAGGGTTGGTTGGTGCTAGTTTTGTCTTCTGTAAGCAGCTGAAAGTCGCGAACCAGTATCGATGAATCCCAATTGTGGGTCCGGTAGGTGGCTTTACCTTCTTGGATAAGCTGACCATCTTCTCGGTTACCGATACCTGAGTCTAAATCACTAAAGTAGCTAATGTCACTGACTTGAGAGTAGTCAATTTCAAACTTCCAAGCTTGGTTGAAAATACCACTGTGTTGGTATTGGAAGCCCCAGCGGCTGCCCTTTTCCGGATATTTTTGATCATCAGGTAAATATTCAGATTTAATGTTACCTGTACCAAAATCATTCAGATAACGGAATTCACTGTTTAATTGCGTACCGCGTTCTTGCATATATTTAAAGGTCGTTTCTAGGTCATAGTTTGGCGCTAAGTTCCAATAAATAGGCACTTGGGCTTCAAAACCATCGCTAGAACCGTAAGAAACGGTAGGGTATAAAAATCCCGTTTTACGTGTGTCGCCAATCGGCACCGTAAGAAATGGCAGATAAAAAATCGGAATATTTTGAATCTCGAAGCGCGGATTATAAAAAGTGGCTTGCTCTTCATTTTGGTCAATATCAATGCTGGATGCTTTCAATCGCCATGCATTATTGCCTTCAGGGCAAGAGGTAATCGAACCATCTTCTATCTCATAAACGGCCTTACCCGTTTTGGAAATATACACAGCTTCACCGCGGCCGGGTTCACACAAAAATTGATATTTTGTGTTCTCTAATGTCATTAAATCCGTATTAAGATTGTTGGTGGCTTTGTCAGAAATGGTCCTTACTTCACCGTCACTGAAGTTGACATTACCTTGCGCAACCACAATATTATCTTTCTGATGCAGGGTAACGGTATCCGCTAGAATGCGTTTTTTACCTTGAACAACGACCACATTGCCTGAGTAGTTTGCGCGTTCACCGTTCACGGCTTCTAGCGTATCAGCCTCGACATTAATCGGTTGCTGACTTGAGTTTTCTGCTTCAGGTTCGTTGATCAAACATTGATCTATAGCGGGCATTTCCTGCACACTATTGTCTAACATAGCTTCTGCTTGAGTCTGTGGCACAAAAAGAGCTGCGCTAATTGAAGCGGCTAACAAGGTGCGGGAAAAACATGACATCGAGTTGTACTATCCTGTTTGAACTTGATTGATTCGGAAGATGGATGGCCGAATGTAAAATAAAACGTTTCTTATCATAAAGGAAATTGAAGCTCCCGGCACTATCAGACCGCTTTACTCCTGAAAAATTCATAGATTGAGAGCACATAATGCATATTTTTGGCAAAATTCTTGGCGCTTTTTTTGGCTTCTTATTTGGAGGACCGTTTGGCGCCTTTTTTGGTTTGTTTCTCGGGCATCAATTTGATAAAGCTCGTCGTTTGAATCAAGCGGGGTTTAAAACTAGCTCATTTGGTTCAGGGCCAAGCCAAACTGAGCGACAAGACGAATTTTTTAAAGCCGCTTTCGCGGTCATGGGCCATGTTGCTAAAGCGAAAGGGCAAGTCACCAAAGAAGAGATCCAGCTAGCTACCATCATGATGGAGCGTATGAACTTACATGGTGAGCAACGTAAAGCGGCTCAAGATGCGTTTCGTGAGGGGAAAGAGAGTGGTTTTCCTTTAGAGGAAGTGTTGGAGCGTGTGCGCCTTTCGACGGGTGGACGCTTTGACTTGTTGCAATTTTTCCTCGAATTGCAAATATCAGCCGCGTTTGCCGATGGGGATGTTCACCCTAGCGAGCGCAATGTACTGCACAAAATCGCTCGTAGTTTGGGTTTCTCATCCGATCAACTGGAAAGACGCTTGCGTATGCAAGAAGCGGCCTTTCGTTTTCAACAAGGCGGAAATTTTGGTGGCCAACAACAAGGCTACCAGCAATCTGGGCAGTGGCAACAAGCCGCGCAAGCTGAACGCCTCACTGATGCTTACGATGTGTTAGGCGTGAGTAAAGATGCGGATGCTAAAGATATTAAACGTGCCTATCGCAAATTGATGAATGAGCATCACCCAGATAAATTGATGGCCAAAGGCTTACCACCAGAGATGATGAACGTTGCGAAAGAAAAATCGCAAGAGATCCAAAATGCGTACGATTTGATTAAGAAAGAGAAGGGTTTTAAGTAACCGGCTATCGTGAATTACCGCGAACGTTCCAATCGATTGAGCTGGTGCAAACTGGCTCTTTTTATTATGAGCATACGCAAGACACAAAAAAGCCAAGTTTGAAAACTTGGCTTTAGAAAGTGGCTCCCCCTGCAAGACTTGAACTTGCGACATACGGATTAACAGTCCGCCGTTCTACCGACTGAACTAAGGGGGAACAGAATGTTTGCTTATCTTATGCAGATAAATGGTGCCGACTACCGGAGTCGAACTGGTGACCTACTGATTACAAGTCAGTTGCTCTACCTACTGAGCTAAGTCGGCGCCGAATCAATAAGCAGTGCTCATTGATGAAAAGTGGCTCCCCCTGCAAGACTTGAACTTGCGACATACGGATTAACAGTCCGCCGTTCTACCGACTGAACTAAGGGGGAACAGGTTTTAAAGAATGGTGCCGACTACCGGAGTCGAACTGGTGACCTACTGATTACAAGTCAGTTGCTCTACCTACTGAGCTAAGTCGGCACATTTTTATCTTTAATTTTATTGTCTGTGCTAGGCACCAACAATTTAGAAACTGTGGTGCCCGGAGGCGGAATCGAACCACCGACACGAGGATTTTCAATCCTCTGCTCTACCGACTGAGCTATCCGGGCGACGGGGTGTATTAAAAGGTTTTTCGCATTTAACGTCAACAGTAAAATGCAAAAAAAATGTCGTTTGTTGTTTTTCTATACTTAGTGACTCGTTTTTGCCCATTTTCGTTAAAAATTAGTGTCAGATTAGATAGGGAAAGAGGCGTTGAAAAGAAAATAGGAGCTTTGAATGGAGCAAATAGCGAATAAAAGCGCGTTGAAAAACACACGTTTATCCGCTTGGTTACACTAAAGGAGCAAACTCACCAGACTGGTTTTAGTTTTTGACGGAAAATGGACTGACCCATAATTTAATCGTTGTAGAGGTAATCGCTGTAGAGGTAGAGGGGATTGGATAAATATGACAGGTAATAAAAAAGCCAAGTCGTTAGACTTGGCTTTAAAAGTGGCTCCCCCTGCAAGACTTGAACTTGCGACATACGGATTAACAGTCCGCCGTTCTACCGACTGAACTAAGGGGGAATTATCTGTGTAAGTCTAAGACTTCGCACCAAATAATGGTGCCTCGAGGCGGAATCGAACCACCGACACGAGGATTTTCAATCCTCTGCTCTACCGACTGAGCTATCGAGGCAATAAATGGTGCCGACTACCGGAATCGAACTGGTGACCTACTGATTACAAGTCAGTTGCTCTACCTACTGAGCTAAGTCGGCGCACTTTATTTATTGCTTGCTGCTACTTTAACAAAAGCACCAACAATTTAATTTGTGGTGCCCGGAGGCGGAATCGAACCACCGACACGAGGATTTTCAATCCTCTGCTCTACCGACTGAGCTATCCGGGCAACGGAGCGCTATTAAACGGATTTTCCCTTCAATCGTCAACTGCTTTTTGGAAATTTTTTGAAAAAACGGTTTGTTTGCTGCGAATTTAGACAAAGCTGCGCTTTTTTATCCACCTGCGTTAAATTCCTTTTTGAATTTTGTTACTTTTTCTAAGTACCTTCTCGATTCAGCATTAGGGTGTTTTTGGGTCAGCGCCCAATAGACTTGATTGGGTTGCAGTGAATTTAAGTCCCTCATCGCTCGTTTCCTATCTTTGCTAAAGGTATTCAGTACTCCCCCTGTACCGCCGTTGTAGGCCGAAATCATACTGTATTCGAGTGACGTTGGATGGCTGACCTCTTTGAGGTAGCGGTTTTTTAGAATATAAAAATAGGCCGTTCCCGTATCAATATTTTTTTCGGGATCAAACAGATATTCAGGACTGGGCTCACCAGATTTATTTTTGACCAGTTTAAAAACATCTCGACCTGCGGTTTTAGGAACCACTTGCATCAAGCCATACGCATTGGCCCAACTGACGGCGTAGGGGTTAAAGCTACTTTCAGTTTTTATGATCGCGTAGATCAGATCTTCGGGAATGTTATATTTTTTCGAGGCTCGGTGCACGATGTCGGCGTATTTATAACCTCGTTTAGAGGCATGATCCGCTACCATAGGAATTTCCACATAGTAGGCTTTTTTGAAATCAACGTTCTTAACTTTTAATTTATTTTCAATAAGATAATCAGCAAATCGATTCGCGCGCCAACCCCACTGGATCGGTTGTTTATCTTGATCAAGCACTTGGTTGTACAAAAATGGCTGACCATTCAATTCGATATTTTGTGAAGAGAAAAGGTCAACGTGTGCGGGATCATCAGGCGTGAGCAAAGTGGTAATAATGGCATTGCGCAGATGTTTTTTGGGGTCAGTTGGGGAAACTGTTTCGATAATAATGGTTCCCGTGGAGAAATTGACTTCGGAACGACTCAGGTAATTATCGATGTATTTTACATAGTTGCTTTTACCGGCGACTTTGATCTCTTTACTGCCCCAACGTTTCTCAATGTTGCCAGAAAAACTGCTGATCAGTGTATCTAAGGCGGCAGTATCTTTGACAAATTGCCCGGGTAATTGCGCTAAGTTTTTGGCAAAACGGTTAGTCGGCTCGTAGTCGACGCTGTATATGCGTTCAACTAATTCTCGGCTACAACCGGCCAGTAGCATTGCAATAAAAAAGTAAGTCAGCTTTCTCATTATCTTCCCAATACAAAAATGACATCAGAGCGTTTACCATGATGTCATTGATTATCCTAGAAATAAATAAGGTATCTCTTATTTGCTTGGTGGCGTGTAGCCTTCGATATGGACCTCTTTTCCTTCAAATAGGAAGTTGGTCATTTCGGTTTCCAGCAATTTACGATGTTCAGGGTCCATCATATTGAGTTTTTTCTCGTTGATCAGCATGGTTTGCTTATGCTGCCATTGTGCCCAAGCCTCTTTTGAGATGTTGTCAAAAATACGTTTACCCAATTCACCTGGGTACAGTTGAAAATCCAAACCGTCGGCTTCTTTATTTAGTCGAGCACAAAATACAGTGCGGCTCATGGTCACTTCCTCTTCGGTGTTTTAAGGGTTAATTTCAAATGGAAGGCTTTCTAGCAACTGTTTTACAGGAGCGGCTAAGCCGATTTGTTCCGGTTGGGCTAAGTTATACCAAAGACCTTTGCTTGCTTCCATGATGATGTTCGGTTGTTGAGATAACTCCACCAAGATCGGTGTGATCTCTAAATGATAATGGCTAAACGTGTGGCGAAAAGCGATGAGTGGGCGAATAGAGCGGATAGCGCTCTCTTTGATGGCTCTGTGATCAAGTTGATCTTCGATGGCACTATTGGAGTTTTCAGGGAAGCAAAATAATCCACCCCAAATTCCACTTTGAGGGCGCTGTTCTAACCATACTTGATGGTTATGGTGCAGCATCACAAACCAGGTTTGTTTGGTTGGTTTGTCTGTTTTTGGTTTTTTGCCCGGATAATCGAGTGGGTTATTTTGTTTATTGGCGATGCAAAAAGATTCAACTGGGCAGAGCGTGCATTTCGGTTTGCTGCGTGTGCAGACCATCGCCCCCATATCCATCATGGCTTGGTTATATTTATCAACATCTTGCGCTGGCGTATTTTGTTCGGCATGTTGCCACAACTGAGTTTCAACCTTTTTTTGCCCCGGCCAGCCTTCGACAGCAAAGCAGCGGGCTAAAGTACGCTTTACGTTACCATCTAAAATGGCGTGCGGCTGCTTATAAACCGAAGAAAGCACCGCCGCAGCGGTTGAGCGGCCAATACCCGGTAGAGCATTCATCTGTTCGATATCAAGGGGAAACTCACCGCCATATTCGCTGGCCACTATTTTGGCTGCTTTGTGTAGATTGCGCGCACGTGCGTAATAACCAAGGCCGGTCCATAGGTGCAGTACCTCGTCTTGTTCTGCATTGGCCAAATCAATCACGGTTGGAAAGCGTTGCATGAAGCGTTCGAAATAAGGGATCACCGTGGCGACTTGAGTTTGTTGGAGCATAATTTCCGACAGCCAAACGCTGTAGGCCGTTTTGTTTTGTTGCCACGGCAAATGTTTGCGCCCATAGGCGTCATACCATTTTAAAATGGCGTTAGCGAAAGGTGTCACGACAGGCTCTTTGGTTTATAGTTTTAGTGGAGCAAAATTGCACCACATAAATGTGACGTTGTAAAACGGACAAATTGTGTGGATTTATCCAACAAGTTTATTTCGATAACACTTGCACCGAGAATAATTCTTTGGATAATCCCCGCTTTGATTAATCAATGTGCAGGCAAGATCAATGAGTGAAGTAACCACCAACGAATATACCGAAGAAGGCAAAATACTGCGTCGAATCCGTAGTTTCGTTCGTCGTGAGGGTCGATTAACCAAAGGCCAAGAAGCGGCAATGAATGAATGTTGGCCAACAATGGGTATTGATTTCCAGCCACAATTGCTCGATTGGGCGGCGGTTTTTGGTAACGATAACCCGGTGGTTTTAGAAATCGGTTTTGGTATGGGCGCTTCATTAGTTGAAATGGCTAAAAATGTACCGCAAAAAAACTTCTTTGGTATTGAAGTGCATAGCCCAGGTGTTGGCGCCTGTTTGTCAGCCGCTCGTGATGCTGGCGTGACTAATTTACGCGTGATGTGCCATGATGCAGTGGAAGTGTTTGAACACATGATCCCTGATGGTAGCCTGCATACACTGCAACTGTTCTTCCCTGATCCTTGGCACAAAAAACGTCACCACAAGCGCCGTATTGTGCAGTTAGAATTTGCGGAAATGGTACGTCAAAAACTAAAAATGGAAGAGGGCATCTTTCATATGGCGACCGATTGGGAAAACTACGCTGAGCATATGATTGAAGTGATGAATCAAGCGCCGGGCTTTGCCAATATTGCCGCAGAAGGTGACTATATTCCTCGTCCAGAAGAACGTCCTTTGACTAAATTTGAAGCGCGTGGTCACCGTTTAGGTCATGGTGTGTGGGATATAAAATATAAACGCACCGCGTAACGACTCACTTTTATTGCTGCAACAAAATTAGCGATTAAAGAAAAGCCAACATTGTTGTAATGTTGGCTTTTTCGGCCTTAGCGCCCTACGAAAATCATTATAAAAATAGAGAAAAACATTTCTCACCCGAGGTAAAGTCACCCATGAAGCTAACACCCAATCTACTTGCTGATATTTTGTGTGAGGTTCGCCCACTGATCGGCAAAGGAAAAGTCGCCGATTACATTCCTGCTTTAGCCAAAGTACCGAATAACAAGCTGGCGATCGCGGTTTACACCAATCAAGGTGAAGTGATTTCGGCTGGAGATGCCACGGAAGGATTCTCAATTCAATCCATCTCTAAAGCTTTGAGCTTAACGCTTGCTATGATGCTTTATAAACCAGAAGAGCTATGGCTTCGTGTCGGAAAAGAGCCTTCAGGCCAAGCGTTTAATTCGATGATCCAGCTTGAAATGGAGCAGGGCATTCCGCGTAACCCTTTTATCAATGCTGGAGCTATTGTGGTGGCGGATATGCTGCATAGCCGTTTATCAGCCCCTCGGCAGCGCTTACTGGAGTTTGTACGTCAGTTGTCGGGTGAAGAGGGCATCGTATACGACAAAGTGGTAGCGGCTTCAGAAATGATGCACAGCGATCGCAATGCTGCCATCGCCTATTTGATGCGATCGTTTGGTAATTTCGATAATGACGTTATCCCGGTGCTGCACAACTATTTTCACGCTTGTTCACTTAAAATGAGCTGTGTTCAATTAGCGAAAACCTTCAGTTATCTGGCGAATAAAGGGGTGTCCGTGCATACCAAGGAAGCGATAGTAACGCCGACACAAAGTAAGCAGATCAATGCGTTATTGGCGACTTGCGGTTTGTATGATGGCGCAGGAGAGTTCGCTTATCGTGTTGGCATGCCGGGTAAATCGGGCGTAGGTGGCGGTATTATTGCTGTTGTTCCTGGGGAGATGACGATTGCGGTTTGGTCGCCAGAGCTTGATGCGTCAGGTAATTCTTTAGCGGGCACTAAGATGTTAGAACTCTTGGCTGAGCGTATTGGTCGCTCTATCTTTTAAGTTCAATATTTTCTGACAGCCCGTGTTTTTGGCAAAAGATTGGCTACCGATTAGGTTAGCCAATCTCTGTTGGGTTTATCTTTTTAGTCGTCAGCCATAAAGGCTTCGAGCAAGTCATTAAGAAACAGTTTTCCTTTTTCTGTGATTTGCCAGTGACTTTCGGTTTGCGTTAAATAGTGTTCGGCTAGTGCCCAATCTATCGTTGGTTGAATAACGCTTAAACTTAATCCAGTTGTTTCAACAAAGTCTTGTTTCGGACAAGGTTCCATCAAGCGAAAGCGGTTCATGAAGAATTCAAAAGGGCGATCCGCAGCGGCGACTTCAAATTCGTCATCCAAGTAAGGTTTGAGTAAATTGAGATAGCCACGCGGATGCTTCACCTTAGTGGTGCGTACAATACGCCCATCGTTAAAGCTGAGCTTGCCATGCGCGCCACAACCAATCCCCAGATAATCACCAAAGCGCCAGTAATTTAAGTTGTGTTGGCATTGATAGCCGGGTTTGCTATAGCCAGAAATTTCATACTGCACGTACCCAGCGGCGGCCAATTTTTGGTGACCCAACTCGAAAATATCCCACAGTGCGTCATCATCTGGCAAAGTAGGCGGTTTAAAGTAGAAAACCGTATTAGGTTCAATGGTCAGTTGATACCAAGAAAGATGAGGTGGGTTTAGTGCAATCGCTTTGTCTAAATCGGCCAGCGCTTGTTCACAGTTTTGATCGGGTAAGCCATGCATCAAATCTAAGTTGAAGCTGTTTAAGCCGATTTGATGAGCTAATTGAGCGGCATTAACCGCTTCTTGCTGACCATGAATTCGCCCTAAACGTGCCAGTTTTTGTGGCTCAAAACTTTGTACACCAATCGAGATGCGCGTCACCCCTGCTTGTCGATATCCAACAAAACGGTCAGCTTCTACCGTGCCCGGGTTGGCCTCCATGGTGATTTCAATCCCAGGCTTAAACGTAATACGCGCTTCAATGCCTTGCAGCAGGCGAGCAATACCTTCAGCAGAAAAAAGACTCGGTGTACCACCGCCAATAAAAATGGAATGCAATGGGCGAGGATGGTCTGCAAGGCGGTATTTGGCGATATCGGTATCGAGATCCTCCAATAGCGCATCAATGTATTCACGTTCAGGAATATCGTGCTTTAGCGCGTGAGAGTTAAAATCACAATAGGGGCATTTTTGTACACACCACGGGATGTGCACGTACAAACTCAGCGCGGGTGGTTGCAACATTATGAATTTTGCTCGCTTAAGGTTTTAAATAGCATTTTTAGCGCTTTGCCACGATGTGAAAGCTGCTTTTTACGTGCAGGTAGCAGTTCTGCTGAAGCGCAGTTATCTTCAGGGACAAAGAAGATCGGATCATAACCAAAACCGTTACTGCCGTGAGCTTGGTGCAAGATGCGACCTTGCCACGTACCATGGCAGACCAATGGTGTTGGGTCATTTTCGTGACGCATGAAAACCAGCACGCAATGAAAACGAGCGGTGCGTTGTTCGTCTGGTACGCCTTCCATTGCCGCTAATAATTTTTCTAGGTTTTGTTGGTCACTGGCATTTTCACCAGCGTAGCGCGCCGAGTAAATTCCCGGAGCACCTTGCAGATAATCCACTTCTAAGCCGGAGTCATCGGCAATCGCAGGTAAGCCAGTGATTTTGGCAGCATGTCGTGCTTTGATGATCGCATTTTCAATAAAGGTGGTGCCAGTCTCTTCGGCTTCTGGGACGTTTAATTCTGTTTGCGCCACCACATCAAAACCGAAATCAACCAGCAGATCAGCCATTTCGCGCACTTTGCCTTGGTTTCCTGTGGCTAATACTATTTTTTTCATTGCACTGTTTCTCTATTCTTCGACGTAGAATTTTTGGGTGAATTTAAGCTTACCGGTGCCTTTTAAGCCCGCATCAACCTCAATGTCAAAACTCAAATTCTCTTCATTGGTAATGGGGAATTCAGCGAGGTAATAAATCGCGTTGCCCTCTTTGAATTGTTTAAATTCAAGTTCACGTACCTGACCGATTAGGTTTTTTGCATTGCCTTTGAGTGTCGCTTCCATAGCTGGTTTACCTAAGGCCGAGTTATCTAATACGCTGATGTTTAAAATAGCTGAGTAACCATTACGTTTTAACTGATAACTGCGCGCCACTTGTGGCGTTAAAAATGTTGAGTTGAAAGCTGAGTAGTGAACTTCAACATTCTTGATGGTTTGAAACTGCTCGGCGAGTGTGGGTAGCGAAATAAAGGCTATAACAAACGCTATCATCCATTTACGCATGTGGTGCTCCTTACAAAACAGAGTGGGCTAAATAAAAAGCCATCACAAGATGGCTTCAATCGGCTCTGGTATCACTTGAGGTGAATGAATTCGGACTTGTTTATGACGTCCCAATTCCCCTTTTTCTATCTCGATTAAACCTTTGGCGACTTTAAATTGTTTGGCCAAGAATTTGGTTAAATGCGCGTTGGCTTTGCCATCAACAGGCGGGGCTGTGATGGCAATTTTGAGCTCCTCACCATGCAAGCCGACGATACTATCGCGGCTTGCTTTGGGTTGGATGTAGAGTTTGAGGATTAGATCCTCTCCCTCTTGCCAAACAGCAGATGACATTACAACTGATACCATACTGGGCCAATAAAATCGCCCATTAGGAAGTTAGCAAACTGCAGCACAATAAACAGCACCAATACACTTAAATCAAAACCACCCATCGCCGGTAGAATACGGCGGATCGGCGCAAGCATCGGCTCGGTTAATTGATGAAATACGTATTCAATCGGGCTGCGGCCTTGGCTAACCCAACTAAGAATAGCGCGGATCAACAGCACCCAGAACAGCAAACCGCCAGCGGCTTTGACTAACGAGAGTAAGCCTAAGAATAAAAAGTAGACGCTAAAACTAACTGCACCACCTGATGCCACCAGCATTAAGGCAATAAATTTCAATACGCACAGCACGTACGCAAAGAGAACCGTAGCCAAATCTAGGCTACCAATGGATGGAATCGCTCGGCGCAGTGGGCCAACCACAGGTTGCGTTGCTTTGACGATAAACTGGGAGAATGGGTTATAGAAATCGGCACGCGCTGCTTGTAACCAGATGCGTAAAATTACGACCATGATGTACAGATCAAACAGGGTGGAGATCAAAAAACTCATTGAATTCATAGCTAGCCCTTAATATGAGTAGAGTGTCGTTTGCGCTATAGCTTAGTGAAACGCCACTAGGATTAAAACAGTTTTTCCATTTCTTGTGCACGAGTTATGGCCGCTTGCATCGCTTGTGCAACGATATTGGCAAGTTGATGCTCGTTAAAGGTGCGAATCGCCTCGGCGGTGGTGCCGCCTTTGGAGGTCACTTGTTCACGCAATGTCGAGAGTTCAATCTCAGGGTTTGCCACCACCATTTCGGCTGCGCCTAACGCCGCTTGTTGTACTAACAAACGGGCCGTTTCTTTATCAAAGCCTTGAGCGATGGCTTCATTTTGCATCGCTTCCATAAACAAAAAGAAGTAGGCAGGCGCACTGCCTGCGGCGGCGATGATGCCATTAATGGCGGACTCGTTTTCAACCCAGCACACTTCACCAACGGCTTGTAGCAATTGTGCGGTAAAGCGTTTGTCTTGCTCTGATACGCTTGGAGCGGCAAATAGACCGCTCATGCCTCGATTGATCAGCGAAGGTGTATTGGGCATGGCGCGTACTAGTTGTAGTTCGGTCGCCAGCATCTCATTAAGGCGCGCCGCAGAAACACCTGCTGCAATGGAGATCACCAACTTATTTCTAAAATCAATGTCTTGCAAAGGTTGACAGACACTGGCCATCAACTGCGGTTTGACCGCTAGTACCACCACATCGGCTTGCTGCGCTGCGGCAAGATTATCGCTGGTGGTGTGAATGCCATAAGCACTTTCCAGCGGCTTACGTCTTGTTTCAGACGGTGCGGTCGCGGTAATTCTATCAGCCGGATAACCGCTGGCGACTAAGCCTGCAATAATTGCTTTGGCCATATTGCCTGCACCGATAAAAGTGATGTTTCTCTGCTGCATCTGCTGACCCCTAATTGCTTGTCGCTGATTAATTATTGTGTGGTTGATAGTTAAGCCAGTGCTAAGCGTAATCACGCGCACCAAAAATAGCGGTGCCGATCCTCACCATAGTGCTACCAGCTTCAATCGCCGCTTGCATGTCGCCACTCATGCCCATTGAGAGCGTATCTAACCCTAAAAAACGTTCAGACAATTGCGCTTGTAAACTCGCCAGTTTTTGAAATGCGGCAAGTTGCGCAGCGTAATCGGGGACATTCTCAGGAATAGACATCAGTCCTCTTAACGTGAGGTTGGGCAACGCGGATATCAACTCTGCCAACTCAACTATTTCGTGTTCATCAATGCCCGATTTCGAGCTTTCGCCGCTTGTGTTGACTTGAATCAGGACTTGTAGCGGTGGCATGCCCACCGGGCGTTGATCATTTAAACGCTGGGCAATTTTACTTCGATCGACCGTATGCACCCAAGCAAAGTTCTCGGCCACAATACGCGATTTATTGGACTGAATTGGGCCGATAAAGTGCCATTCTAAATCCAGTTCGGGGTGCAAGGTATTGAAGTATTGAACTTTATCCGCGCCTTCTTGCACATAGTTTTCACCAAATAAACGTTGCCCAGCGTGCGCCGCTTCTAGAATCGCCTCGACAGGTTTGGTTTTACTGACCGCTAAAAGTTGCACTCTCTCTCGAGCGCGTCCACACTTTTGTTGTGCACTTTCAATTTGTGAAGTGATCTGTTCGATGTTTTGTTGAATACTACTCATAGCCTGACTTTACTAAGGAAATTAAATGGATATCGCTGAGCTACTGGATTTTAGTGTAAAGCACAACGCTTCGGATCTACATCTATCTGCAGGTGTTCCACCTATGGTACGGATAGATGGTGAAGTAAGAAAGCTCGGAGTGCCTGCTTTTACTCATGCTGACGTGCATCGTTTGATTTTTGAGATCATGAACGATGCTCAGCGTAGTGAATTTGAAGAGAAACTGGAAGTGGATTTCTCATTTGAGCTGCCTAATGTAGGGCGTTTTCGTGTCAATGCTTTCCATCAATCTCGTGGCTGCTCTGCGGTTTTCCGGACGATTCCAACGGTGATCCCAACCTTGGAAGAACTACAAGCGCCTGACATTTTTAATAAAATCGCCAATTATGAGAAAGGATTGGTGCTGGTGACTGGGCCAACAGGGTCGGGTAAGTCGACCACACTGGCAGCAATGGTTGATTACATTAATTCTCATCACAACAAACACATTTTAACCATTGAAGACCCCATTGAGTTTGTGCATAGCAACAATAAATGTTTGGTTAACCAACGTGAAGTACACCGAGATACCCACAGTTTTAAAGCGGCGCTACGCTCGGCGCTGCGCGAAGATCCGGATGTAATCTTGGTCGGTGAGCTGCGCGATCAAGAAACCATCAGCTTAGCGTTAACCGCGGCTGAAACCGGGCATTTAGTGTTTGGCACGTTACATACCAGCTCTGCGGCGAAAACCATCGACCGGATCATTGATGTGTTTCCCGGTAGTGATAAAGAGATGGTTCGTTCAATGCTCTCTGAATCATTGCGAGCCGTGATTGCGCAAAAGTTGCTAAAACGTTTAGGTGGGGGCCGCGTCGCATGTCATGAAATTATGCTTGCCACTCCTGCGATTCGTAACTTGATCCGCGAGGATAAGGTTGCGCAGATGTACTCCATCATCCAAACGGGTGCGGCGCATGGCATGCAAACCATGGAACAGAATTCTAAACAGTTGATTGCGCAAGGTATTGTCGATCAAGAAGAAGTGCAGAAAAAACTGGAAGTCAATTCATCACCATTTTAAGAGAGAGCTCATGGAACTGAACCAATGTCTTGAGGGTATGTTGACTCAAAAAGCTTCCGACTTGTACCTCACCGTAGGAGCGCCAGTGTTATTTCGCGTCGATGGAGAGTTAAGAGCTCATGGCGAAAAGTTATCCCAAACGCAGGTGATGGCGTTGTTAGATGCCATGATGGATGAGGATCGCCGCCGTGAATTTCAACGCACACGTGAAGCCAATTTTGCAGTGGTGAGAGAGATTGGCCGTTTTCGTGTCAGTGCTTTTTTTCAGCGTGAGCTGCCCGGTGCGGTGATCCGCCGTATTGAAACTCATATCCCCACTTTTGAAGAATTAAAGTTACCGGGCGTGTTGCAAGATCTCTCGATTGCAAAGCGTGGGCTGGTGCTGGTGGTCGGCGCGACGGGGTCGGGCAAATCGACCACCATGGCGGCCATGACGGGTTATCGTAACTCGCACCGAACTGGGCATATTTTAACGGTGGAAGATCCGATTGAGTTTGTGCATGAGCATCAGCGTTGCATTGTGACCCAGCGAGAAGTAGGGTAGGATACCGAGAGTTACGAAGTGGCTCTGAAAAACTCTCTG
>NZ_CAWNTB010000065.1:0-5985 GCF_963877065.1 Vibrio sp. V01_P9A10T6 | reverse complement strand
ATTTAATGGCGGCAACGAACCGAGTTTAAATTTGGAAGTTGCCAGCAAAAACAAAGGGAACCGGATAAGGAATTCCCATACATAAGAAAAGGCAGTGGATTAATTATGAAAAAGACTCTATTAGCACTAGCAGTGCTTGCGGCAGCAAGCTCAGTTAACGCAGCAGAAATTTACTCTAACGACAGCACTTCAGTTGGCCTTAAAGGCGAAATTGATGCTTACTTAATTCAAAAAGAAACAAGCAAAGATTATGCTAAAACTAAAAACTCTGCAGATTTCTCTACTTGGGCGAAAATCCAGCTAGATGCTTCTCATAAGCTTTCTAATGGCCTAACCACTTTTGGTTCTTTTGAATTTGAAGGTGACGGTTCTGCTGGGGTAGTAGTCGACGACCTATATGTCGGTGTGAAAGGCGATATCTGGGGTGTGGCTGTTGGTGAAACTGGTGATTTCGCAGAATCTTTTGATGCAATTCAAAAAACCGATATTGCTAACGAAGGTAACTACATCGGTCTAGATCGTCCTTACGAAAGCAAAACAGAAGGTCTTGCACTGAAAGTGACTCCTGTTGGTGGCCTAACCTTGGTTGCGGATGTGTATACTAATAGCACTGACAAACTAGATAACTCTTACGGCCTATCAGCTAACTACGCGATGGACATGTTCTCTGTTGGTGCTTCATTCAACAGCAGTGAAGTGGCAAAAGACTACGATGCAAGTTCATTCGGTGTATCTGCTTCTGTTGATGTTGCTGGTTTCTTCTTCGCGGCAACTTATCTAAGTACTGAAGGTCTAAGCTCTCTTGGTGCTGCAGATGTCGCGTCTGTTAGTTCAACTTCTGGCGCAGTAGAAGGTGATGTATGGAACCTAGCAGCATCTTACCAAATTGATGCGTTACGCCTATACACTACTTATGCATTCGCTGATTTCGATAAAGCCGTATCTTTTGCTAATGTAAGCCAAAAAACTACTATTGATGCGCAAGTGACTGATTTGGTTGTAGGTGTTGACTATGCCGTTTCTAGTAACGTACTCGTGTTCGTTGAATACGAAACAGCTGAAGCTAAGAAAGCTTGGGCGGGTAATGATTACGAAGATATTACTCTAGGTGTTTACTACACATTCTAATTCGAGTAATTTGATGAACTAAAAGCCGACGCTTAGCGTTGGCTTTTTTCATATAGGAGCTGTAAAAGAAAATGGTAAAGAACGTTATTGTAAGTTTATTGATGTTAGTGAGTTTTTCTTCATTATCTCAATCGCTTGATTTGCAAAGAGGCATTACTTTGGAAGTGCTGAATGAAGCGCTATTCACGGATGAAGAAAAACCAATATTTATTGATGGTGAAAACCAACTGGTTCTCACCTTTGCTGGTCGCTTAAAGAAAGTGGCTAAGCCAGAGTATTTCTCGTCTCTCCCTTATGTCATTCGAACAGAGATTAAAGCTGGAGATAAGCTATCTGTGGAGCTTGTTTCGGGTCGATACGAAGTTATTCAGGAGAAGCAGTTTAAGAGTGAGCCGATTTTTGTTTTGAAGAAAAACGGAGTCGAAGTCACAGATAGTAAACAATATCGCCTTGAGCCAGAAAATGGTTCGCTGATGCCTTATTCAGATATTCGTTCTTTGACGATTAAGCAAAACCGCAAAGAGGGTGTCATTTTTGAATCTGGAAAGTTTCATCATTTGACCGATGAATTAAAATCGTTGGGCACTTCAGCTCAATCGACAAAATATACTGAATCGGAAGCGGCCTTACAGCTAAAAATTTGGTTTAGTAAAGCTTCAAAAGAAGAAAGACGAGAGTTTTTGGATTGGGTTGTGCAAGGTCTTTATACTGAATAGGTTATTCCGTACTACACCATAATTCCAGGATTCAAAGTCACATAGCTGTGTGTGACTTTGAATCTCTTACCCACAACACTTCTTAAATTTCTTGCCGCTACCGCAATGACATGGGTCATTTCGTCCTAGCTTCGTTGGTGTGTTCTCCTGTGGAAATTCACCGTCAATGTAGAACCAGATACCATTTTCTCGTATAAATCGTGAACGTTCTTGCAGACAAAATTGCTGTTGATTCTGTGTGTAATAGGCTTTGAAATGAACGAAGCCTTCATTTTCGTTGTTGCGGATACTTGCGGAGATGACGTCTAGCGCACACCATTGACTGTTGATTGATTCTTCAATCGCGTCGCGTTGCTGTGGTGCATTGCAACTCGGATGATAGGTATTGATGACAAAATCAACCAAGCCTAGAACATGGGCACTATAGCGGGCTCTCATCAGTTGTTCTGGATAGATGGCTAAAGCTGAATCTCTGTGGATTGGTTCACAACAGTGTTGGTAATCTAAATGACTACCACAATAGCATTGGTTCATAAATCCTCTCAAATTGCCCATGCAGATAAGACGGGGAAGTTTAAGGAGATCTAAACTCGATGTCTACTCAGGAGTGGACACCCAGTAAATCGGCTGTCCATTTCACAGCTTCGTTGTAACACTCTTTCACTACGGGCTCTTCGATATTTAACGCATGAGCAATTTTCTCAACCTTTTGCCAGTCAGCCTGTTCATAAGCTCGAGTTAATTCAAGTACCAGACCTAATTCTCCTTTCCCCTCTATTAGTGCAAGTTTAACGTATTCGTCGATAGGCATCTCTTCCATGATACTTTCTAAAGGTTGATCAAGTAGGCTATCGAGTAGCGAAAACATTCCTGTCAGGAAGGCCGAACCGGGTTCAACGTTCATTTTTGCTTTCACACCGATCAGTTCGCAATATCTTGCCCTTTGAATGGATAAGCCATACAAATAATCCGGTTTAGATTCTTGCGTCGAAGCAATCGCAACCAAGGAGATAAACTTTCTCAATCGTTGTTCGCCGAGATAAATCAGCGCTTGTTTAAATGAGTGGATCTTTGAACTGACTGTCGCGGATGAGTTAACAAAGGTTAACAGTTTATAAGACAGGGTCAGGTCGGTGGCGACAAGCTCCTCAATGGCTTTGTAATCGAGGTTAGATTTGGCTATTTCTTTGAACAGTTGCACCACAGTAAGAAATGCAGGCTCTAACGCTTTGCGCTGTAACATCTCTGGTTTGCTAAAAAAGTAGCCTTGAAAATAGGTAAAGCCCGCCTTTTTAGCTTGCTTAAACTCTTCATAGGTTTCTACTTTCTCAGCAAGGAACTCAATTTTCGTCGCACCAAGTTTTTGAATAAAGCGAGCGGCTTTTTCAAGGGGAACGATACGGATGTCAAATTTGATAATTGACACATAGGGGAAGAAGACGAGCCAGCCTGAACTGGGTACAAAGTCATCAAGCGCAATTTGGTAACCAAGCTTCGCCATCTTTTTAATTGCTTCTAATAACTCTAAAGTTGGTTCGCAATCTTCCAATACCTCAACGACTAAGTTTTGCGCAGGAAAAAGCGTAGGCACGAGGTTAATCAGGCTTTGATAAGGAAAATTGACAAACCCTAAATGCTTACCCAGCGTATTGTAATGAGTGGATAAAAAATGATCAGAGAGTAACCGGCTCGTTGCTAAGTCTGGGTCTATATCTGGAAAGGTATTCTTAGGACCGTCTCGAAATAGCAGCTCGTAGCCGATAGTTTTCCGGTCACGATCGAGTATGGGTTGTCTGGCGATATAGGAGTATTTCAAGGCAAGACTCTTATCTAATTATTGATATTATTGATTATACTTATTATAGCTTAACTTTTGATTCGACCACTTAAACCAATTAGTACCAGAGTGCGACTTGGCGTCAGTTTTTAGAACTAAAAGGTCGAGTTTGCAGTTCGTAACCATCATTAGCATAGACTAAGACTGAACCTTGGGTGTACCAGTCACCCAAAACAATTCGCGTTGCGGTGCCATGAAGTTGATTTCTGTGATGAATCTCTGGTCGATGAGTATGGCCATGAATCATTAAATCGACCCCATACTGGGTCAGAACTCTATCCACTTCACTTTGTGTGACATCCATAATATCCATAGATTTCATTTGCTTATCATTATGGATGCCCGACTGTACTTTACCCACAATACGAACCTTTACAAAAAATGGCAGCCGATTAAATACCCATTGTAGCCAAGGCTGGTGAACCTTCTTTCGATAGGCTTGATACTTTATATCGTCAATACAGAGTGTGTCGCCATGCAACACCACGGCTTTTTTTCCATAAAGGTCAATTACTTGTTCTTCTTGGAGAAGAGTGATTCCGGTTTCTTTCGCAAATCGTTTGCCAAGCAAGAAGTCGCGGTTTCCTTGAGTAAAATAGCAAGCAACCCCTTCGCGAGTCAGTTGTTTAAATTCCGATTTTATTTGGTTGGCGAAAGGTGAATTATCATCGTCACCTATCCAAAATTCGAAAAGATCGCCAAGCACGTACAGTGCATCGGCATGAATGGCTTCTTCGCGCATGAAACGGATAAAACACTCGGTGATATCTGGTCGAGAAGGGCTTAGGTGTAAATCAAAATAAATAGTGTATGCATAATAAAAATAAGGTGCGCATAGCGCTCCTTTTACCGTTACTCTTCGATGGTTGTGCCAGAAATGAACACTTCTTCTAGTGGAACATCTTGATGCATGCCCATAGAGCCTGTGCTCACGGCTTTTATTTTGTTCACAATATCCATACCTTCGATCACTTCAGCGAACACGCAGTAGCCCCAGCCATCTCGGCTTTCTGAACGAAAATCTAGGAATGTGTTGTTGTTCACGTTGATGAAAAACTGAGAACTTGCAGAGTGTGGATCCATAGTGCGCGCCATGGCAAGAGTACCGATCTTATTGCTTAGTCCATTGTTGGCTTCGTTTTTAATCGTTGCGCGAGTTGTTTTTTCTTTTAGGCCAGAGGTCATGCCGCCGCCTTGAATCATGAATCCATCGATAACGCGGTGGAACAGAGTGTTATCGTAAAAACCGTCACGGCAGTACTGTAGAAAGTTTGCGCTTGTTTCTGGTGCTTTTTCTTCATTAAGTTGAATTTTAATATCACCAAAATTCGTGTGAAGGATGATCATGATAGTTACCTTTATCTATTTTTCGTTGAGGCCCGGATTTTAACTGAACTTTGGACACATTCAAATCAACAAATGTCTTTAGGGGCCGTATTATTGCGAGAGAATAAGGATGACCAAGCTAGGCTAGAGTTGTTATACTGTGAAGCCATTTTAGTTCAAACAGTTATTAGATAGAGATCATGCTGAAAATATATAACTCAATCACTAGACAAAAAGAAGAATTCAAACCAATTCATGCCAACAAAGTGGGTATGTATGTCTGTGGAGTCACCATTTATGATCTCTGTCATATTGGCCATGGTCGCACCTTCGTTTCTTTTGATGTGATTTCTCGCTACTTGCGCTACTTAGGTTATGACCTTACATTTGTGCGTAACATCACTGATATTGATGACAAAATCATTAAACGTGCTGCCGAAAATGGTGAATCTTGCGATTCGCTAACCGAGCGCTTAATCGCAGACATGCATGCAGATTTTGATGCATTGAATATGAAACGTCCAGATGTCGAGCCTCGTGCAACTGCTTATATCCAAGAAATCATAGGCTTGGTGCAACGACTGATTGAACGCGGTTTTGCTTACGTTGCTTCTAATGGTGATGTGATGTTTGAAGTCAGCAAATTTGACGAATACGGCAAGTTATCCAAACAAGATCTCGATCAGCTTCAAGCGGGCGCTCGTGTTGATGTTGATCTTGCTAAGCGTAGCCCACTTGATTTTGTGTTGTGGAAAATGTCGAAGCCGGGAGAGCCCACTTGGGAATCCCCATGGGGAGAAGGACGCCCAGGCTGGCACATCGAATGTTCGGCGATGAATTCAGCGATTTTGGGTAACCACTTTGATATTCATGGTGGAGGCTCTGATTTGCAGTTTCCTCACCATGAAAATGAAATTGCTCAATCATGCTGCGCACATGACACTCCCTATGTGAACACATGGATGCACAGTGGCATGG
>NZ_CAWNTB010000064.1:0-5992 GCF_963877065.1 Vibrio sp. V01_P9A10T6 | reverse complement strand
ACAAAGTGATGTGATTACGCTTCACTGCCCAATGTCGCCAGAGAACTACCATTTACTCAACAGTCACGCATTTTCCCAAATGAAAGATGGCGTGATGATTGTAAACACCAGCCGAGGTGAATTACTCGATTCAGTTGCAGCAATTGAAGCACTGAAACAAGGTCGTATCGGCGCTCTTGGTTTAGATGTTTACGACAATGAAAAGGATCTTTTCTTCCAAGATAAGTCGAATGATGTGATTGTCGATGATGTATTCAGACGCCTATCGGCTTGCCACAATGTACTATTTACGGGACATCAAGCCTTTTTGACTGAAGATGCACTACACAATATCGCTCAGACAACTTTGGATAACATTCGTGCCTTTGCAAACAATCAACGTTGCGGAAATGAGCTTGTAACGCTTGATTAATTAAACCCATCGATAATATGAAGCCTCCTTGATGAAACACCAAAAGGAGGCTTCGAAATCATCAACACCCTGATTCTATCAACGTATTTGTAAAGAGGCTAACGCTTCAGATGTGGCATCCTGTATTGATAAAAACAATGAGTTAATTTTACCCGTCGTGGTTCGCATCGGGTTTAAAGTAATGCTTTGGTACATATAATCGGCTTGCTGAGTGACAGGGCGAACATTACGACATTTGAAGAGATATGGGCGCTGCTGCCAAGTAATAAAACTACGACAACCTAAGTCATACACAGGTTTAGTTTTGAGCTTAAACCACTCTTGGGGGATTTCAGGAAACAGTTCAAAAATGGTTTTACCAATCGCATCGTGCCCTTGAATACCGCTGTGGTGTGTCATGAATCCATTCCACACTTGCACTTCGTAATCACGATTAATCACGATCAGCCCCATATCGACATTCTGCACCATATCCACCATCCAGTGGAACTGTTCAAATTCTGCAGGGAGATTCATCGTTAAAAATCCTCCATCAAGTACGCTAATTTACTGTCTAGTAACGGAAGAGACTCATCGACAAACATAAAGAGCAAGTCACAGCGGATCGTCGTTTGATCAATGTTGTAGCTCACTTCAAACGTCATCGTTTTTTTAAATGATCCAGCGGTGGAATTGATCACAGAGTCAATGGAGATGTGTTGCCCAAGCAATACTGGAGAGCTTTGAAAAAAACGCACCTCCGATTGCTCGCCTAATCCATTCAGAAAAGAACCAACTAATATGTTTGATACATCCATTAACAGTTCTAATTCTTCAAGCTCTTCACTGTCTGCTGGCACTTTCATTAATTTTTTCAGATCAGAAACACTGGAATCACTCAAGAGCACCAGTGCTTCACCTGCAATGCCTTCACCGCTGAAGCCTTGACATACACCAGAAACTTGATCATTTTCCGCCAAGTCACGAAGTGCCATATGTAGCTCACTCACTTCAAAAATATTGACGTTTGGTAGCGGTAAATGAACAAATACATCAAAGTGCCGCGCCAGAGCATCAGCTGCTCGACCAATCGAAACGTTCGCAACTTCCATATAGATGTCACGACGTTTTAAGATAGGTAGTTCAACAGAGATAGGCGTAACGATACGAGGCTGTGTTGGCGGTTCGACTAACTCTCGTAGTACGCTATTTAACACGTCCTTATCAATCGGCTTTTGAATAAAAGCACGCGCCCCTAACGCCAATACTCGGTCTTTCGCTTTCGGCTGTATATCACCAGAAACAACAACAACAGGCGTTGTCATCCCTCTGCGTTGCATCTCTTCTAGCGTTCCGTAGCCGTCCAGTTCAGGCATAGTTAAATCGAGGAACATTAATTTAAAATCATGCTCTTCAAGATTTTTGATGCCATCTAAACCATGGACTGCGAAAGTAATATCGGCGTTTAGAGAGGCGGGAAGTGAACGAGCCATCTGCTTCCGAGCCAGTGCAGAGTCATCACAGATGAGTACGGGGAAAGACATGTAATCACCTTCTATTTATTAATTCGATAAATAGAGTGTATACCTAAACCTCGCGTAGATGCGAGTTGCGCAAAAAATTAATTAAAAAGTTTTAGGGGTTATAAAAGGCTACACACTCAAGCGAAACATCGGTTAGCAAACAACAATGCTCGCTCATTTCAACCTCATAGTGAGGGCCAGAAGGTCAGTACAGCAATCCGCAACACAATAGCGGTAACAATGAATACCACTCCCAAGCGGTACCACTTATATTCCTCAATTGACATGGGAATGCGACGATAAAACATCGTGATGGCACCTTTCCAGTCATGGCTACGTTTACCATACCGCACAATACTCGTCAGAATAAAAATGATGCCCAGTATTAAGATAACTTTCTCTGCCCAAAATAATCCAATGCCCATAGTACTTCCTTGTTCAGGAGATAAATAATCATAGCCAACAGTGTATATCGAAAAGATGAGCGCCACTCTTGGACAAAAGTCTAAAGTGCAAAAGCACCAAAAGGGCCCAGTGAGGAAGACCTTTTGCATTAACAGAAATAATTTAGTTCACTATCACATTAACCATCTTACGCGTAAGTTACGCATAAAGACGCTATGCATTAAGTGCGCTACGCGTGATGCGCCGTTGTTTTAGAGATTGCAGAGGTTAATTTATCTCGATAACTGAACCAGAGGTATGTCACGACAATAGAGAAGAAGAGATACGACAAAGCAAAGATAAAAGGCGATGTGATCAATTGCGCCGATATCCCCCACGCAACACCGATAATGGTCACTGTCAATTTAGCAAGAAGCCCACAGATGAGAAGAAAAAGGGCAAACTCCGGCACTTTAGTACTTCGAAACGCAAACCAGTAACAGCTACCTACTGCGAGTGACGCGATGTAAAGCCCAAGCAAAAATGAATGAAAGTGATCAGCAGAGGCCACACCCGCCGAGACAGACGCCATTAAAATCAGTATTAGTTTCATGTTGTAAACCTCTCTTTTTATGAGAAAGTATCCATTCATTTTCGAAAACTCAGTTTACATACATTTTCCTCCATTAAATAAGAATTTCAAGTTCAAAAAACAAGCAATTTTTCCTTATTGGCTTAGAATAAAACAATTGTTAATCAGTAGTTAACAACAGAAAACCCGAAAATTAGATGGGACATAGCATTACCCAAAAAAAACACTTCAAAATGGAACTAATTGTAACAATTATTTAACCGAGTAAATATTTCATTGAAAGTACAAATTTGTGATGTGTACAGCGCAACGTTCCGAGTTGTCGCCAAAACAACTTAAAGATGCTATTTGATAGGGAAAAATTGCCTCAGTTTTGAGGAGAATCATTCAGCCAAAAAGAGAGCCATTAAATAGGAAAGTAAACTTAACCCTTCTCCTCACTCAATGAACGTTGGCCAGTAATAAACGGCTTCAACCATCGAACTCATCTGACCACCAACTCTGGCTAAAACTTCAACTATGTCAATGGGTAATAGAATAGTAATGTTAATTTCAAGCCTCATCATAAGAAAATGCAACATAGAGCATAAAACCTAACAATTTTAAGAAAGTTTTTCGAGTTTTATCGAGTTATGATTGACAAGATAAAAGTTTGAACTAGACTTTGCACTAGCTAGAAAGCAGTTCTTTGTATACACATACGTTTCGTTGGATTACTTGTAACTCCCCCGTCGTGTCGTACGCAATAGCAATCTACTTTTCCACGCTATCCGCGCCGTATTCGGCTGTAAAATTTTTTTGATTTTGGGTATTAAAATGGCTAACACAGTTACTGGTACAGTAAAATGGTTCAACGAAACTAAAGGTTTCGGTTTCATTCAACAAGAAAACGGTCCAGACGTATTCGCACACTTCAGCCAAATTAAAGGCGACGGTTTCCGCACTCTTGCTGAAGGTCAAAAGGTAGAGTTTGAAGTAGCTCAAGGTCAAAAAGGCCCTCAAGCTGAAAACATCCGCCTAGTATAATTTTTTACTAAGTATTCTAATAGCCAGCAATTTGCTGGCTATTTTCGTTTTTACCTCTTGGCATTCTTCCAATGGCTCTTAAACCGACAATCTATAAGTTCCGTATTGCGCTGACGGATACTAATCGCGATCATTATGACTCTTTAAATCTCACCATTGCTCAGCATCCTTCAGAAAGCAACGAACGAATGATGGCGCGCATTTTGGCGTTTTGTCTTAATGCTTCACCCGAGCTAACATTTACTAGAGGACTTTCTTCCATTGAAGAACCTGATCTCTGGCTAAAATCATTAGATGACCAAATTCAGCTCTGGATTGAAGTCGGCGAACCCGATGCTGATCGCATTAAAAAAGCCACACGGCTTGCAAAACAGGTGAAAGTCTACAGCTTTAACACGAAATCACAGGTTTGGTGGGAGCAAAATAAGGGAAAGTTCTCTCACCTCAATGTCGATCTATTTCGCTTTGATGCTGCAGCGATTGGAAAACTCTCTACTTCCTTGAACCGAGGTATGGATATTTCAGTAATGATTAGTGGCTCTTCTATCTTTATTGATAGCGATAGCCATTCCGATGAAATTACTTGGCAAGCACTACAAATAAAAAGTGAGCATTAATTCCCAGCCCACTTTCCAGTATCTATACCCAAACAACTTGAAGTTGCAGGTAGAAGGCAAGTGAGCTCATCCCCATGAGCATAGATGAACTATGTGATTGGGGTAAGCGAACGTAACCAACACCGCTGCAGCTTTAAATGGGAAGGGTATAGGCCCTTAAAAGAGCCTAGATTTAGATAGAGCTTTATACTTTATAAATAGGCGTGTGGACCAAAGACTTCGTAATGGATACGCTCTCTTGCTACGCCAAGCAATTCAAGCTGTTCAACAATGAACTGCATAAAACCAACGGGGCCACAGATATAAAAATCCCCCTGTGTTAGCGGCAGTTTCTCGCAAACTTCATGCAAGATCATAGAACCTTTCTTGGCTGGTGTTTGCTCACCTTCCAGATACCAGACCACTTGCTGCCATGATGGATGCACCGCCATTAAGGTCGCGGTTTCATCAATAAAGGAGTGTTGTGATAAATTGTTGCAAGCATGCAGATACGTCACCTCTTTTTTTCCTACTGACGCAAGCTGTTGAAGTATGGCTTGCATCGGTGTTGCCCCGACACCTGCAGAGATAAGTACAACGGGAGCGAGCTTCTCAACATAGAAAAAATCTCCCGCTGGCGCATAAAGTTTCACTCGACTGCCTTTTTCAACATAATCATGTAAATAGTTAGAGACTGTCCCAGGATGTTCAGTATCCACGCCTTCACGCTTCACAGAAATGCGGTAGTTTTTTCCATTAGGTTTTTGTGACAAGGAATATTGACGAATTTCACTGTATGGCGCACCTTCCGGCTTAAGTTCAACCCCAATATACTGACCTACCTGATAATCTAATACCGCTTTACCATCAGCAGGCTCAAAGATAAAGCTAGTGACGAATTCAGACTCTTTCACTTTATCTTGCAACACAAACTCACGCGCATTCTCCCAACCACCGATCGCCTGCTTACGCTGTAAGTACAACTCTCCTTCTCTATCAATGAAGACTTGCGCTAAAAAGAGATAAGCCGCCGTCCATGCTGCTTCAACGTCAGGAGTAAAGGCATCGGCAGCAAGCTCTCGCAACGTTTCAATAAGGTGATGACCGACGATTTGATAGTGCTCTGGCTGAATGTTAAAGCTGGTGTGCTTTTGGGCAATACGTTCCACTGCACTGGTTAATGCGGCGAGATTTTCAATATTTTTCGCATACGCGGCAATCGCCTCAAACAGTGCAACGCCCTGACGGCCAGTATGTTGATGGGTCATATTAAAAATATCTTTTAGCTCAGGATTGTGAGTAAACATTCTCTGATAGAAATGAGCTGTAAGCGCTGGCCCGGCAGATTCAAGCAAAGGAATGGTACTTTTGACAATGGCGATGTGTTGATTATTGAGCATATTGAGCTTTCTCCTCAGATTTTATAAATGGCGAATTAGATTCGCTCTGATACTGAAGCTTGTATAGCACAAAGCATACC
>NZ_CAWNTB010000063.1:0-6100 GCF_963877065.1 Vibrio sp. V01_P9A10T6 | reverse complement strand
ATTAATCCCTTTAGAACATTCTCCCCAAGATTTTCGTTGGTCAATTTTATTGGAACCTGTCAATTCACGAATAGTAAAGTCATTGCCTATAGTAAGCTGTTTTGGCATTAAAGCGCTCACTTTCCCTTGCTCATAACTCACTTGGCAACGAATAACAAATTCTGGCTCAATATCAACTTTACTTCCACTTCTTGGGTAGTAGATTATCTTCCCTGAGGTTAACGTTTCCGGATGAGAACAATCAATCACAAAGATACCATTGGGCAATGCCGTTTCTTGTACTTGTTCTGCACCACTTAAATGACCTGAATAATTACCAATAATACCGATACACAACATGAAACTTTCCCTTTATCACTGACTTTATTGCTTATATTGACACTTGTTTGTTCACCAGTATCTGTGAACAAATATCGAGTTGAGCAAGCAGCCAAGTAGCAGCCAGCAAATCTGCACTACCTCCTGGACTGAGATTTTTATGCGTAAATTGCTGGTCGAGTAGCGTAATTTCACTGTCAAGGTTGGTGTGGGGATAATGGCTTTTTTCCAGTAGCTGCCTTGATTGACTTTGTACGTAGTCGAGACCCGACATTCCACCACGGTTAACCACATTGCTGTCACAGTTGTGGCTCATTAAAGAGAGCAAGGTTTTTGACAGCGCTTGCTCTTCCGAATGGCCTTGCAAAATGCACTCTTGGTAAATAGGCAGCCCGTAACAATAAATGGTAGGGTAACCTTTTGAAGCTTCTCCTCGAATGCCCGTAATTCCAAATTGTTTGTACAGTTTTTCTCCAGCAGTTACGGGGATTTTATTGGATAATTTTAAATCATCTACCACCAAACTTGCGCAACACTCTTTGATAACGGCTCTCACTCGTTGTGAGTCGTAACTGAGTCCTTTTTGATACAGCCAGCCGACTGCACCGCATATCAGGCCAAGGGTAAAAATCATGCCTTTATGCGTATTAACTTTATTGGTTGCGGAAAACATCGCTTTCTCTGCCTGAATACCAACAGTTCTTAAACCCGGCAGTAGTGATTTGGCTGGTAAATACGACATTCTGGCTCCTGCTTTAACAAATGCCTTCATAAACGGCCGAAGTGCATCGCAACTGCGCACAAATGTATAGATGTCCATATCATGGTGCGCACCGTTTGAGGAGCAATCTACCAGCCCCGCTTTTGGGGTTAAATGCACTTCTAACATCATGGCGTGGTAGGCCAAATTGCCTGCTAACACACAAATATTCAGCCTCAACGCTCCACGTTCTGCTGGTTGATATAGGCAGCAGTCATCCATCAACCATTCAATACTTCTATTGGCAATCATGGGTTATCTCGCTCATTTTATGGATCAATTCAGACAGAGGATGAGTTCGGTTACGAGCGCAACTTTTCGCCTCGTTCTCACATAATAAACAGCGTCGCTTCGGCAAACGTAACATTTCTCTCGACATTGGAAGACCAGAGGTTGAAATCACATCGATATCAAATAGACGCCCATAGTGATGATTCTCCTCCAATTTCACCATCAAGCACTTTAACCGATAGGGATCTTCGCATTTTGCAGCGATCAAAAGCTCATAGCCGGTGACTTCCACAACAGTTTCCATCCGAACAACCGCAATGTTGTTTGCTAAACAGGTTTCTAAAATCGCATAGTATCCAGCATCAAACGCTTTTTCTGATATCGCATTTTTCTTAACAACCCCCACCATGTTGATCGTGAAACTGATCAGCGGCAGAGAGTGAGTGTTAACCCACTCTCTTTGTCGATAGGCTCTTTGTTCTTTACAATCAAGTAATTGCTGTAAATTAACTTGTGGCCCACTGTACACTCACAACTCCTTAACTTGCCGAATCACATCAAGCACTGAACCATCACGGTAACGAACATAGCCCACCACTTTTTCTTCAAAAGCAATGGACCTTGGTTTACCCGTCAATAATTCTGCCCTCTCTTGCAACTGCTCGATGCTCATTAGAATCAGGCCACTTTGTTGCAATTTTTCGGCAATTTCAGGTCGATTCGGGTTAACTGCCACACCATGATCAGTCACTAACACATCAATTTCGCTGCCAACGGTCACGACATTCAATACTGATTCTACAACCGTAGGAATTCGGCCTCTGACCAAGGGAGCAACAATAATCGTCAAATTGGCCGAAGCCGCAGTATCACTGTGACCACCCGATGCGCCGCGGATAACACCATCGGAACCGGTAATCACATTGACGTTGAAATCGGTATCGATCTCTAGTGCACTTAAGATCACTACATCCAATCGATCTACTACCGCTCCTTTGGAGG
Organism: Vibrio sp. V01_P9A10T6; assembly: GCF_963877065.1. Classification (NCBI taxonomy): domain Bacteria; kingdom Pseudomonadati; phylum Pseudomonadota; class Gammaproteobacteria; order Vibrionales; family Vibrionaceae; genus Vibrio; species Vibrio sp. V01_P9A10T6. The sequence goes on along the minus strand of NZ_CAWNTB010000063.1, from coordinate 3,789 downwards.
CAGGATTAGCATATTGGTTAGCGGAAATTTCAATGTGGTTTGGATTGCGAGCTAAAGAGTCAATCGCATGGCCATCGAATGACTGAACATCGAGTAGCGTTTTGATCAAGCCTTTTTCATGCAGATCCACCATAGTGGATGTAATACCACCCAGTGCAAAACTGGCTGTAATATTCTTTCTGACCATTTTTTCTTCAAGAAAACGAGTCACCGCTAAAGAAGCACCACCCGAGCCAGTTTGCATTGAGAAATCTTGCTTAAAGTACCCAGAATGCTCAATAACATCGGCCGCTTTCCGTGCAATCAAAAGCTCACGGGGGTTACTTGTCATACGTGTTGTTCCACCGCCGATTTTTGAAGCATCGCCGACACATTTCACCAGTACCACACTATCAACACTATCTTGCGCTATTGAAGCTGGTTGGTTTGGAAATTGAACCAGTTGCTCGGTTAAAATAACCACATGCTTAGCGTACATGGCATCGATTTGTGCGTAACCCAAAGAGCCACAACGTGAATGACCATGTACGGCATTGGCATTACCAAATTCGTCACTGGTAGAGACACCAAGAAACGCAACATCAATATTGAGTTCACCAGATTGTATAAGCTGAACACGACCACCATGCGAATGAATGTGGATCGGCTCATTCATGGATCCGTTGGAAATAAATTCCGCCAGCTCACCACGCAATCCGGAGGTATAAATCTTACTCACTACACCATTTTCTATGTGCGTAATAAGCGGTGAATGGATTTCGGCCAACGAGCTGGAGGCTAAGGTTAAATTCTTTAATCCTAGCTGCGCGAGGACATCCATCACCATGTTGATGATTTGATCACCACCACGAAAAGAGTGATGAAATGAGACAGTCATACCATCTTTCAACCCACTGTTGCGCACAGCGTCTTGAACGGTTTTGAATAGCTTACGTGACTTTTTTTTGTCACGATCATATAAGTGGGGAGTAAGCTCATGTGGACCCGCATAAGGTCTTAAATTGGGAGCCGTTAAATCAAATTCACGAAGTTTTTTATTATTCATCCAACTGCTGCCTTACTGTTTAATACCGGATTTTGCCCGCTCTAGTGTCCATCGAGCACGTTCAATGATCGGCGCATCCACCATTTTTCCATTGAGAGAAACCACGCCAGAACCTTGTTGCTCAGCGTCTTGCGCCACCTCAATAACGGCGTAAGCGTGATCAACTTCTTTCTGTGATGGAGCAAAAACGTTGTGGATCATTTCGATTTGGCGAGGGTTAATCAGCGACTTGCCATCAAAACCTAATGTTTTGATCTGTTCCGCTTCGTGAAGAAAGCCTTCGTCATTGTTCGCATCGGAATAAACAGTATCGAAAGCCATGACGCCGGCGGCGCGAGCAGCTTGTAGTATTGAACAGCGTGCAAACAAAAGTTCAGTGCCTTCAGATGTGCGTTGTGTGCGCAAATCGCGTACATAATCTTCTGCGCCCAACGCAATACCAATCAAACGTTTTGAACCACAAGCAATCTCAACAGCGTTATTTACTCCCATCGCCGATTCAATCGCAGCAAGCATTTTGGTACTGCCTAACTTGCGACCAAATTCAATTTCAGCTTGTTCTATGGCAAGCTCCATATCCACCACATCTTGCAGCGTATCTGTTTTGGGTAAACGCACCGCGTTCACGCCAGCTTTGACGACGGCCCTCACATCAGCATGTCCAAAATCAGATTCCAAAGCATTAACACGTACAATCGTCTCAATATTTTGGTAGAGCGGGTGTTGCAGTGCGTTGTAAACCAACATGCGCGCCGTATCTTTCTCACGCAGGGAGACGGAATCTTCTAAATCGAACATGATTGCATCGGGTGTGTAGATAAATGCATTGCTTAACATTGCCGCATTGGAGCTTGGGACAAAAAGCATACTTCTTCGTAGTTTACTCATTAAATTGCCCCCCAAATAATGTCGTTATTAGCGATATTCGCTGCGCGCATCACTGCAGCTTGTACGCGAGCGCGGATCACACAATCAAGGGCTCCTTTATCATTAATAGTGACGATGGCAGAACTGACACCCATCTCCTCCAACGTGTGAGTTACAACCTGACGGATAATTGGCTCAAATTGCTTTTCGACCGAGCTAGTAATGTCAATTTGCAGATGACCGCCACCGCTAGGTGTCACTTCAACGAGTAGGTCACTCGACTCAAGTGTTCCAGCGTAGGAGCGCTGACTAATATGCATACGAAGTCCTTAAGATACGTCTATTGGATGTTTGAATTTTTTGACAATAGATGTTTATCCGCTATTGCCTGTTGCTAGCATTGTCGTCAAAGGCTGGGCGATTAAAGGGGACGCTGCTCAAGTTTCGCTGTAGGGTAAAAACCATTAACGTTTTTAATGAATTTAATCGCGAGTAAAGAAAGGAAGGAAGAAAGGAAGAAAGAAAGAAAGAAAGAAAGAAAGAAAGAAAGAAAGAAAGAACAATAGCAATGATGTGAAAACGCCACCCTTAAAGAGTGGCGCGGTAGCGATAAGCATAAATACTAGGCGTTTTTAACGTAGACCCGTTCAGGTCTACCGACCCGGCCATGCTCATTTTCAACCGAGATGAAACCGCTGGCGGCGCAATATTCAAGGTAGCGTCGCGCCGTGGTTTTGCTGATTCCCACTTCACTGCCTAAACTTTCCGCGGTATATTTAAGGCCGCTATTGGCTCTAAATACTTGTTTAATCATATCCAATGTTAACTCACCAATCCCTTTAGGAAGTCGGCTGGATTCTTTATCCCGCGTCTGGATATTAAATAAATCATCGACATGGCGTTGGCTGATGTTGTCAAACGCTTTGATGGCACAGTGGTATTTCAAGTATCGATTGAGCGTTTCTTGTAGTCTATCGTAAGAAATAGGCTTTAAAAGGTAGTCAAAACAACCACAATGAAGCGCGTCTTTTACTGTTTCCATCTCACTTGATGCCGTCACCAAAATCACATCGGGTTGATTGCCACTCTTATCGGCGATGATCTCGCGCAACAAATCAATCCCACGGCCATCGGGCAAGTAGTTATCTAAAATGATCAGGCTAGGTTTATGGATCCGTATCATCGTTTTCGCCATAGCAATGGTCGATGCGATACCGATAGGATTGAACCTTATCGTCTGACGGAAGAAATGTGCATGAAGTTCAGCGATTCCAACTTCATCTTCTATAATTAATACATCAATCATATTCATTCTTAATTACCTTTATTCGGAATAAAAATTGAAAATATCGTTCCCTTAGGTTCCGCATCATCAACTAATATAACTCCACCAGCATTCATCACGTATCGATTGATAAGATATAAACCTATTCCATGGCCTTCACTATCTTTTTTACTGGTTACCCCACGTTCAAAAATAGTACTTGCTATATCCGATGATATACCACAACCATTGTCAGAGACTTCAACCACTAAATCATCACCAGCATCTGTAATTAACACGGTAACAATTTTATTACTTTCAGGGTTCTGAAGTGTGGCTTCAAATGCGTTATCAATCAAATTCCCAATAATAGCGGATAATTCATTTGGTTCTATTTTTTCATTTAAATGACGTAACTGGCAAGTGGGATCGAACTGCAATTCTAGCCCTAGCTCGCAAGAGCGAGAATATTTTCCTAGCAGGATTCCTGCAATTTGCCTTAGTTTTATTCTTGAACTTATAAAGTCAATTAATTGTTGCTTTTTTATGTTTTCACTGTTAATTAATTCTAATGCTGCTTTATTATCTCCTATTTCTATTAAACCACTAATTG